>JBASZP010000120.1:0-5500 GCA_049660965.1 Daejeonella sp.
GTTTAGTTCAGTTCTTAGAGAAGCAGATTTATCTTTAAAAGGGTCACAATTTATGCCATTATAAATACGTACTAATTTGGAATTATTTACCCAACGTTCCCAGTTATATTTTACCGCATCCGAAACAACAATTACGCGTTCACTATACTTATTTAAAAGATAGCTGATGATTTTTGAAAACAGTTTTGGCTTTTGAATAATTTCATGAACATGCCAAATATGCCTGATCTTTAATTTTTTAGAAAGCAAGGCCCCAACCAGAACGCCGGTTGTATTGGAATAGATCAGATCAATATATTTTTGTTTAGTTAGATTAGTAAGGATTTTTAAAGCATTTCGGATCGTTTTTATTCTGTTTAGTAATCCACTTACAGAATAATACTTTCTTCGCAGTACACCTAATTTAATAAGATGGACTTCTACTTCTAAATCTTTTAACTTTCCTACTAAAGGTCCGTCTTCTGATAAAACTACCACAACATGATGTCCGTTATTAATCAAATTGCGAATAACAATCAGAAGGATATTGCTTGCCCCGTACAGATCAGAAGAACTGTGTAGAATTAAAATATTCATTAATCTATTTGCGAGATTTAATTACAGCCGCAGGAGATCCTGCAACAACACTATAGGGCGGGACATCACGGGTAACTACACTTCCTGCAGCTATCACTGATCCCTTCCCAATGGTAACTCCTGCCAGTATCACGCTGTTTGCGGCTATCCAGCAATCATCTTCAATTTTTACAAATTCACGCTTAACCCCCTGCTCTTTAATAGGAATATCCGTCCGGTCGAAAACATGATTTTCAGCATAAATTCCAACTCTCGGACCCATCATCACATTATCGCCAATTTCAATATAACCTGAACAGCCGATGTAAGCAAATGCGCCAATACTTGAATTGTTTCCTACCTTTAATCCTTCTCCTATAGGCCCTCCATAAGCATTACCTGGTCTGATCATAGCAAATTTGCCTATAGTAACACGATCACCCAACAAAATATTTTTTGAGGCCATGCAATTAATCTCAGCGTAATCTTCAATAATAAGATCTTTACCGACGTATAATTTTTTTGGATATCGTATAGATATTCCTTTACCTGTCATGACCAAACCTTTGGAAGAAGCAAAAAAAATCCGGTGGAATACACCCCGAAAAATGTAAACAGATAAACGGAATAAGGTAATAGTAGTATTAGCAACAGACCATTCAGAAGTAAAGCGGGATCGGATATGGTCTATGTATTTTTTATTTTTACTATCTGAATTCATATTTATTTCTGATAAGCTTTTAGTGTAATGTCTACTCCTCTGATTTAAGTCTTTCAATAGATGAATAAATATTTTATATAAACCAAGACTCTGTCCGGCTTCTTAGTGTTTTAGAACCTGTTTTTAAATCTTTCCTATTGTTTTATTATCCTTACCATTTATATGTTTCTGCCTCTGTCAGGCAGAGCCTTCTGTTTTCTTTTTTAATTTAAGTGAACACTTAAAATCTGTGCTGGAGAGTACTTGTGACTTTATTCTATAACTATTGCTCATTTTAATTTTTAATATAATCAGGCACAAGTAGCTTTTGCCCGCTTGCCCTGTCCCTCATATCTTCGCCAGAGGGGGGTAATTTGGGCTTTCGGTTATAAAGCGTTTTAAAACTTCCAACTGATATAAAATATTTTTCTTATTTGTATCAAGAAAATTATTGACACTACGATCGTATTGCCATAAAGGATATTTTGTTTGATCAATATAAATATTGGTGTAAAACCCAATATCTCCACCTATTTCAATTGCAATGTTTTTTTTTTTGTATCGAACTCCCCAATAAGGACTATGAGAAATTTTATCTTCTAAAAAAAAATCGTGAATTTCTTTTTCAAAAAAGCTGATAACAATGGCGTTCATTTCATCTGCCCATGTAGTTTCATTTGGAGTATTTTCTACCATATTGCCTTCCATGTATCTGCATTTATTTTTTGGAAATCTTTAGCTCCCAAATCAATTAGATATTCTGCTTCTTTCGATCTGAAAGTTTTTGTTGGGAAATCCCACGGTTCTTGCGAAAAATAGAACGCCTTTCCAAGAGCTTTTTGTTTATCAATAAATCTTTTATTAATCTTCCAAATTTCTAACTTCCATGTTTCATCTATCCCGTTGTCAACTAGTTTTTTTGCTTCATCCCATTTTCCATTCATACTAAAATACGTGTAGCCTTCATTCTGAGCTCTTATATGATATGAATTTACTCCTCCTTCAATATACTCACCAAGCATAACTTTCATCTTGTCATTTTGCTTAGTTGCCAAGGTTACATAGTCATCAATTTGTTTAAGTGTAAACTTCCCAGCACTTCCCCCAAAATACTTCCCAGGGTTTTTCCCTGCATCCGCTAAAGCATCCTTTAATTGCTTTTCAATGTATTTATTCCATCTGTTAATGACAATTTAATACAGTTTTTTGTAAATTCTATTTATATATTATTGTATTTAATAAAGCATATATCTTATCTAATTTCTTATTAATCTTATCACTAATTTCTAATTGATTATATAATATACCTGACATATATAGTATCATTGCAAAATTTTTCATTTTTTTCAGAACAGAGGGTAACTGTCTAAAATTTCTTTGTTCTAAAATTTTAATTGATTTATCTAAATCTTCAAAGCGACTAACAACATTAACCTTATCATATAATATTTCAGCAATATCTTTTAATTCATCTTCTAGAGATAGTATGTTTGATTCAAAATCTTTCATCTCTATTTCTTTTTGATTTGATCGGGGAAAGCAGCTTTAAACTCTTCAACAGAATATATTTTACCTGTTTTTAAATCAGTTACACTTTTTATCCAACTTTCAGGATATGCCTTAGGTAAAAGAACTTGATCTGCTCCTCCTTTATAACCAGGTTGTGAAGCGATCTTCCCTAAATTTAACTTTGTTCCTTTTTCTACTATAATTTCTGCTTCAAATTGCATAGTACTCCATTTTTTCATAATAGCTAGGTCACTTCTACTTAACATAGATTCTGTTGTAGAAAATTCGTTAAATAATTTAGCTTGATTTTCACCACCACCAAATCTTCTGAAAGTACTAACATTTTCTAATGCTTCAGCTGTGTAATAATAGTTATCAAGAAAACTTTCTTTTATAAATTGTGGTAGAGTTTCATCTTTTGTAATAATCTTTACTTTGTCAAATATAGCGATTCTGTACTTTTCTAAAATAGCTTCTGCATTTGCGACAACTTTTTCTCCATTATTATTTATGTACTTCCCCGGATTACTCTCTGCATCCGCTAAAGCATCCTTTAATTGCTTTTCGGTGTATTTATTCCATCTGCTAACAGCAAACCCTACCCCTTTTTGCGCTAAAATAGCGATGATACCCTGCCTTAAACCATAAAGCAGGCTTTGTTCTATTTTTATCTCCGACAGCTTTTTACCGTTGCTTAGCTGTTTGAGTATATCATCACCCGCACCGGCGGCAAAACCTGCCAGTCCGGCACATTTACCACTGCATGTTTCTACAAAAGCAGCGGTTGCACAACTGCTGGCTGCACTGGGTATGGAGACTTCTTTAATCAGATCAGAAAACTCGTGTGACTGGCCCAAATAGATTTTAACCAGGGAGTTGATCCCCAGTTGAAAAGAAACATCCAACACTACACCGCCTGTACATTTGGCGGCTTTTTTAGCGGCAGCCGCTTCTAAAGAAACACCCAGTGTGGCCCCATAAAATACGGCTTCACCCATAGCATCAGAAAGTGCGACACCAGCTGAAATACCTTTCGGAAGATCGTCCAGGTCTTTGTGGCAATGCTTCGGGTCATTTAATTCTACAACTCGGTCAATATCCTTTAAATAGATGGTAACCGGTAACTTGCCATCCTGGTACATCCGGTTCGGGTTATAACTGATCCAGAATTTGTTTACCCCCTCCTTAACGATCTTAGGGTCTGTACTTTCAACTAAAAACAACCGGTCAACCGAACTTGGCCAAGCATCACTGTAATAACTGATAGTTAGTTGGTTTTTCTGATCCTCATATGTCGAGATATTATACGATTTTCCATTAGTATTCGTGGATTTTTCAGGATTACTTTCACAGGCAAGCAGTTTTAAGAAGTTAATATCCAGTTGCCTGTTGTTTATTAGTGAAGTAATTTTGTTTAGTGCAGCCTCACATTTTTCACTTGCTAATTTCTCCACCTCTGCCGCCTTTTTGCTTAGTTCTTTGGCCTTTTCTGTGATCTTAACCAGCTCTGCTATCTTAGCTTCTTTAACTGCCGGATCATCCAGGTTGGTCCAGGCGCCAGGGGTAATATAGTTTGCTACCAGCATTTTCACACCTTCTAAATCCTGCTTCATCTGTTCATCATCTGTTTGCAAACTGCCCATTTCACTACTAATCGCTTCAGATTGTTGTGCCAGTGCCTCCGGGTCCGGCTTATCCTTTTTCAGTTCCTTCAGCAGATCATCAAAGGCATCGCTTAAGCCCGATAAAGCAGCGCTCAGTTCCTTTAATCCATTCCCCTGTTGAGGAGTTTCCAAACCCTGCACCCCCACCTTCACTACCCCATCCACCAGCTGGTATTTACTATTGATGCTAATCCTGTCAAAGGCCACGTTAAACTGCAGATAGCCGAAAACAGGAACAGTTATCGTACCCGTCCCGCTAAACTTTCCATTTTGCGATGCGCTTACACTCGTCACCGTCACACTAAAATCCCCAGCTGTAAATACATTGCCGGAGAGCAGGTTGTCCAGCAATTGCTTCTTGTCCGGTTTGGTGTTTTCAGGCTGTTTGCCGCAAACAAAATCGCCCTGGTTGAACTTTTCATCGGGCATTTGGAACTGTTGCAGTTGGGTATAATCCCCGTAACCGTTGATGCATTGCGCCTTCACCTGGTATTCGTAGGTTTTACCTGGTCGCAACCCATGTGCGATGAATTGTTGAGTGTAGATTTCCTGTTCAAACCATTGGGCTGTTTGGTTATTGGCTTCGCGGTAGCGGATGGTAAAGGCCTGCTGCAAAGGCAGGGCGCTCCAGCTGAATTTCAGGCTGTTTGGGTCGTTTAATTGGGCCAGGATATTTAATGGCGGTGCGCATTTATCCCCATAGGTAAACTTGACCACTTCGCTGTTGCCATTATTGATGAAGAGGTCTTTGCCTTCGGCTTCCACGGCCTGTACCTGTACGGCATAACTGCTGCCCGGGGTCAGGGCCGGTTCCGCCGGGCCGTACAGCAGGATGGTCTGGTCGGTAACCGTTTCAAATAAAGGGCGGGTGCTCCGGATGGCATCATTGGGATCCCGCTCGGGGGGAATAAGTTCGACTAATCTAAAGTTATAGGCCACGTTATAGGCGGCGTTAATGGACCCGGTATGACGGGGAACCCATTGAAAGATCACGTTCTGAGGTTCCAGAGCCTGTACTTTGCTATTTTGCAGAGGGCTATTGATGATGGGGGGATAGCTCAGGAATACGGAG
>JBASZP010000121.1:0-3070 GCA_049660965.1 Daejeonella sp.
AAAAAGTACTTCGTCAATTTTGTCCTTCGCTTTTTCAGTTAAGGTTTCAAAAAAGTCATTAAAGTAATCTTTATAAAAAACAATTTCTCTAATTATTTTCATTCTTCAAAGTTAACGAATAATGGAACATTGCCAAAATAAAAGTGAGGAATTTTCGGTAATTAGTTCGGTAAATTGCCCGTCTAAAATTGCAGGCAACGGTTTAGGGCTTAGCGTTGTAAAGGAAATCAGGGAATGTCAGCCCAACCCTTGTACTAAAGATAAATTGAAATACAATACTTGAGCATTTATTCTTTAGCCCCTATAACGCCAAAACCCTGTTAGCGGTTCGTTCTTTTGTCACCGCAAATATTGGGCTGTTTGGGATGTTTTGCAGGGCATCCCAAACGAAAATTAAAAAGGATTTTTAATTCGTGGGGAACTTTCATCTATCCAAAACACCTACTTGGGGGAGGATAAAGCAGGGAAATACCGGAACTATTGACTATTCTGGAGGAAAAGAATTAATTAAAATTGATTATTTATAGAAAGCACATACGGCAAGTGTATGCCAGTAAAAAAAAGGGCATACTGTCTGAAACTATAAGGGCAACTTGGTTTTTAAATATATTAAATTATTCGAAGACCAGCAATGTCGTAGAACGTCGGTTAGCTGCTGCGTTTTCTGTCTGTATTTGTTTTCACCCTTTTAATTAGTTTTACAACTTCAAACCAAATTACAGAAACAAAACCAATTGCAATACAAATTGATAGTTGCAGCAAATTCAATGTTTCAAATTCAAAAAACATTGTTAAAGGGTTTACATAAAGGATAAATCCTACCACGGTGATGGTTATAAAAATGATAAACAAAACCATATTGTTCTTATACTTTAAAGTTGTAAATATCGAATAATAAAAGGAACGGTTAATTAAAGTGAGGAAAATGTTTGCTGCTATCAAAACAGTAAAAGTCATTGTTCTTGTCAGTGCTTCATCGTAGCCATTCATAACTGAATACCGGTAAACAAATAAAGTTCCTATAGTTATCATCAAACCTTGTATAATACTTATGGATAGTTCTTTCCAATTAAAGAAAGTAGTTGTCAATGCTTTTGGCTTTTGTGACATTGTATTTTTTTCCATCGGCTCATTTTCATAAATAATAGAGCAGGTCGGTCCCATTATTATTTCTAAAAAAATAATATGGATTGGTGAAAATATATTGGGGTAAATCCATCCTAAAGCCAAAGGAATAAATACCGTTAAGATTATAGGGATGTGTATTGATATGATATATTGAATTGCTTTTTTCAGGTTCGCATATATCTTTCTGCCCATTGCTATTGCATCAACCATTTTTGATAAATCATCTTCTAATAAAATCAATGATGCAGCTTGTTTGGCTATTTCCGTTCCTTTTTTGCCCATGGCAATGCCTATATGTGCGGCTTTCAATGCTGGGCCGTCATTCACACCATCGCCTGTCATGGCTACAATTTGATTATTGGATTTTAAGGCATTGATTATTTTTAATTTGGCGTCGGGAAACATACGGGTAAAAATAGTGGTGCCCGTAACACAGGTTTTTAATTCATCTTCGGGCAATTTCATCAATTCATCGCCTGTAATACTTTTTTCATAACCTTTGAAACCAATTTGTTTTGCAATGGCTGTAGTAGTAGCTGCATTGTCACCTGTTATAATTTTTACAGCAATACCTGCGGTATAAAAATCTTCCAATACTTTTTTAATGTTCTTTTTGGGTGGGTCGTAAAAGGCTACTATGCCTTTAAATTGAAATGGTAAATCCTGTTGTTTTGCCGGATAATTATCACCTGTAAAATTGGACACGCCTACACCCAATACTCTATAGCCATCAGTAGCCAACAATTGAATGGCATCGTTTATTTGTTGCTTTTGGGTATCTGTAAGTTTTGAAACATTCATCAATGCTTCGGGTGCGCCTTTGGCTGCTATAATCCGGTTGTCTTTATTGTCTGCAAATATATGTGTCATCATAGGTGGTTTGCCGCCTAATGGATATTCATGTATGAGTTTATAATTGGGTCGTTCATCGTTTTGTGCAATAGCTGCGTAAGCTTGGTGTAGTGCAACTTCCATTGGGTCAAACGGAATAGGTTCACTTGCCCACATTGCCAACCTTATCAATTGTTTTTCATCCTCGGTTAATTCATCAGCTGGATCAGAAATTTTATTTGAAGAGAGCAAAAACAGTTTTGCCAAACTCATTTTATTTTCCGTAATCGTTCCAGTTTTGTCCGTGCAAATAACAGTAGCACTGCCTAACGTTTCCACCGTTTTCATTTGCTTTACCACAATGCCCATTTTCATTAAACGCCATGCACCCAATGCCATAAATGTGGTAAATGCAACAGGAATTTCTTCGGGTAAAATGCTCATAGCTAAAGTGAGTGACTGCAATAAACTGCTCAACAGATTTTGAGAATGCCAATAATTAATTACCCAAACAATAGCAAAAACGATTGCGCCTGCAATTGCCATCTTCTTTACAAAATTTGCGATTTGTATTTCCAATGGTGTTTTTTCTTCGCTGATACTTTCTAAACTCGTTCCAATTTTGCCTAATTTAGTTTCGTTGCCTATAGCAGTTATTGTTGCAATAGCTAAACCACTGGCGACAGTTGTGCCGCTATAAATGAATTTATCTTCTTTGGTTTTATCCTTAAAAACAGAAAGTGATTCGCCTGTAAGTATGGATTCGTTTACAGAAAAATCGTTAGAGTGTACAATAGTACCGTCTGCCGTAATAGATGTTCCTTCTTCTACCATTAGGCTGTCACCAACTACCAAATTTTCACTTCTTATTTCTACAACATTTCCATTGCGAATGACTTTGCAATTTGGCTGTGAAAAATCTTTCAACTTGTCTAAAGCATTTTTGCTTCTTGAATATTGATATAATGAAATGGAGGTTTGAAATACGATGGCAACGGCCAGGAAAATTCCATCACCCGTTTTGCCGCTGATAAAATAGATGGTAGCAGCCACCAATAATAAAATCATCATTGGGTCTTTGGCAATGCGTTTTACTGTGTCTAAGAAACTG
>JBASZP010000122.1:0-3890 GCA_049660965.1 Daejeonella sp.
TAAAATCTTCAGGTGCCTATATCGGCGGTGTCCACCTCTTCCCATTCCGAACAGAGAAGTTAAGCCCGCCAGAGCCGATGGTACTGCCGTAACAGGTGGGAGAGTAGGTCGGTGCCCAATCTTTATCCAAAAGCCCTCATTTCCTCAACCAAGGAAGAGGGCTTTTTTTATGAAAAAAAGATTTATATAATTATAATCTATGGAGGAATATATACCTCACAAAAAAAGGAAACCCTTGCGGATTTCCTTTCCTATAAAAATAATACTACTTATTAAAATCTATTTCAATAACTGTGTAACTAATGCAGCTGCTTCTTTGAGTAATATTGCCGAATAAACTTTTAAACCGGATTCGTCAATCAGCTTTTTAGCTTCAACAGCGTTTGTACCTTGTAATCGCACAATTATTGGGACGGGAATGTTACCGATTTCGTTATAGGCATCAATAACACCTTGTGCTACACGGTCACAACGCACAATACCACCAAAAATATTGATCAGTATAGCTTTAACATTTGGATCTGATAAAATAATATTGAAACCGGCTTTAACTGTTTCGGCATTTGCTGTGCCTCCTACATCTAAAAAGTTGGCTGGTTCGCCACCGGCAATTTTAATAATATCCATAGTTGCCATAGCTAAGCCTGCTCCGTTAACCATGCAACCTACATTCCCATCTAATTTAACGTAGTTAAGGTTGGATTTGCTGGCTTCAACTTCTGTGGGATCTTCTTCGCTTGTATCACGTAAAGCGGCATAATCCGGATGGCGGAATAATCCATTATCATCTAAATTCACTTTTGCATCAACAGCTAATATTTTGTTATCAGATGTTTTTAAAACCGGGTTTATTTCAAACATAGAAGAATCTGTGTTTTCGTATGCTTTGTATAAAGCGGAAATAAACTTGGTCATATCTTTAAAAGCATCGCCGCTAAGGCCTAAATTAAAGGCGATTTTGCGTGCCTGAAATGCCTGTAATCCAACCTTTGGATCAATTTCTTCTTTATAGATAAAATGCGGTGTATGTTCAGCTACTTCTTCAATATCCATTCCTCCTTCGGTGGAATACATTACGATGTTACGCCCTCTGGCCCGGTCAAGTAAAACGCTTATATAAAACTCTTTGGTTTCACTTTCTCCGGGATAATAGACGTCCTGGGCAATTAACACTTTATTTACTTTTTTTCCTTCGGGACCGGTTTGGGGAGTGATTAATTGCATCCCGATAATTTGCCCGGATTTCTCTTTTACCTCGTCTATGTTTTTTGCCAGTTTTACCCCGCCCCCTTTGCCGCGTCCGCCAGCATGGATTTGTGCTTTAATTACTACCCAATCTGAATTGTAATCTTGTTTTAATTTCTTTGCAGCTTGTACAGCTTCTTCTGTAGTAGAGGCAACAATGCCTTCCTGAATGCGTACGCCGAAGCTTTTTAGAATTTCTTTACCCTGGTATTCGTGAATGTTCATGTTATTGTATTTTGAAGTAAAACTACCATTTTGCTTTAATTTAAAAAGTAAAATCTCATCAAAAATCTTTACTAAAATATATGGAGTTTTAGCTTAATGATAAGCGATATAATAACCTGGTTTCAGGATTATTTCTTGTACCTCGTCATTGGAAATTCGTCTTTTTTAAATTTCCCATCTACATTCCCCTCAATCCGGGCAAATAAGGAGTCGGGTACAGGGTTTTTGTAAATGATGCGTTGCGGGAAGTCGTGTTCTTTGTTCTCAAAAACAAACTCGCCCTTTGTATCGGATATTAGTTTAAAGGAAACTGCCTTCCCTTTGTTTTGATCACTTACTATAGGAATATAAAACAGATTTCCTTCTTTAAGTTGTAATGTTATTCTCTCAGAGAAAGCCGTATCACCTTTGGTAATCATAAAACTGTGTCCGGAATATAATGTATCATTTCTTTTTGTCCATATTTCATAAAGCTGGCCATTCACTGTACTATTTTTCCAGTTGCCAATAAGCCATTCAAGCTGTTGGATTTTGTTTAAGCCGGGAATAGTACTTATTGAACTATTATTGTTCTTTCCTGTGTTATGGCAGGAAAAAAGGGAAATTATGAGTGCAAAAATGTATAATGATTTTTTCATTACCTTTTTATATAATTGTTTATGGATTGCCTTTCGCTTCAAAACTACTTAAATTAAAAAGAGCTAAAAAGCTCTAAGAAATGTTAATGGTATAAATTAAATACTTTATTTATTTTTGACCCCAACTCTTAAACAAAGTAAACCAATTAGAACCCTTCTTAAAATGAAAGTGATATTAAAGAAAACACTGTTTATCTGCTTATTTTTCTACCTTCCTTTTCAGTCAATGGCCTGGGGACTTACAGGTCACAGGATAGTGGGTGAAATAGCCGACAGTTATCTGAAATCTAAAACACGGCGTGAGATAAAGAAAATTCTGGGAACTGAAACATTGGCCATGGCCAGTAATTGGGCAGATTTTATTAAATCTGAACCAAAATATAATTACCTCAGCTCTTGGCATTACATCAATTTTAATGAAGGGTTTACGCTTTTGCAAATGCAGGATAGCCTTAAAAATGATACCAGTATAAACGCTTATACCAGAATTAGCTTTTTAGTGAAAGAGCTTAAGAGTAAAAATTTGGAGAATGAGAAGAAAGTAATCTACCTGCGGCTTCTCGTTCATTTAGTTGGCGATATTCATCAGCCTTTGCATACCGGACATGAAGCAGATAAGGGCGGTAATGATATTAAACTTACCTGGTTTAATAAACCCACTAATTTACATAGTGTTTGGGATTCTGAACTGATTGAATCGCAGCAATTAAGTTATACGGAATATACCAAAGCGATTAATTTTATTACTCCCGAGCAACGTATAGCCTGGATTAAAGGGGGCTTAAGTACCTGGTTATTTGATTCATATCAGGTTGCAGAAACTATTTATGCTGGTGCAAAAACGGGCGATAAATTAAATTACCGGTATAATTATGATAATATTGCAACCGTAAACCAGCAGCTTTTAAAAGGCGGTGTACGTTTGGCGGATGTTTTAAATGAGTTATTTGCTAATTAAATATGAAAATTCTGATGGTTTGTTTAGGCAATATCTGCCGCTCGCCATTAGCGCATGGTATTTTAGAGCATTTGGTTAAAGAAAATGGTTTAGATTGGGAAATAGATTCCGCCGGTACAGGCAACTGGCATGTAGGCGAGGCTCCTGACCAGCGTTCTGTTAACACAGCTAAAAACTATCATATTGATATTTCTACCCAGGTTTGCAGGCAGTTTGATCAGCAGGATTTTGATTATTACGATCGTATTTATGTGATGGATCATAGTAATTTAAAAGATATTTTAGCCCTGGCCAAAACAGAAAAACACCGTAAAAAAATAAAACTTTTATTGGGCGATACGATTGTACCTGATCCTTATTATAATGACGCACATTTCGACCCGGTTTACCGGATGATTGAGAAAAGATGCAGGGAGATTTTAGAACAGGAACTGAAATCATAATTCTTTTAATTGCCTGCCAGTTTTCCCAAACTTAACAAATCTGATAATTTTATACCTTTACCCGCATGGCGAATATCAAACCAGTTATTCCGAAAGGAACCCGTGATTTTTCACCTTCAGAAATGGTGAAGCGTAATTATATTTTTGATACCATTAAAACGGTTTTTAAAAAATACGGTTACCAGGAAATTCAAACTCCAACGATGGAGAATCTTGATACTTTAACCGGTAAATATGGCGATGAAGGAGATAAACTGATCTTTAAGGTGCTAAATTCGGGAGACTTTTTAAAAGATGTTAAGCCCGATAAACTCGCAATCCATAACTCACAACTTTTAACTTCAGATATTTCCGAAAAGGCCCTGCGTTATGATTTGACCG
>JBASZP010000123.1:0-7859 GCA_049660965.1 Daejeonella sp.
AAGGAATTGTGTTTCCTTCTCAACTATAAATGTGGTGGAAGAACCGCCGCCTTTTACAGCACCAGCTTCATCATGACCATCATGTGCTGATACCGGATTATATGTAGCCGTTGGCAAAAGACAAAAAAGAATAATTGCTCCTGCAATCATCTTTCTGCTGCGGCTTTTGTTTACAAAAAACATAACGAGTAAACCAATCAGCAAACCCATCAACCCAAAAAACCAATTACTGCTGTACCAATGAGGGTGAGGGGTGCTTTCTGGTGTAACTGTTGCAGCCAATTCTTTTCCTGCTTCAATATTGTTTAGTTGAATCAAATCAATACCTGCCTAGCTATTGATATTTACTACAAGATTGTAGGCTTTCTTTGCCGGAAATGTAGCTTTCAAGTCAAACACTCCCTTATCAATCCGCACAACAGTAATCTTTATATTGGGATTGTCGGCTACTGTTACTTCCAGTTTGGCACTGTCAATAGGTTTATTAGTGTTGTATTCGCTTAAATACAAACGAAGCGATGCTTCCTTGCCAGGTACAATCGGGCTGTACTTTAGCAACACTTCATATATTTCTGAAAAAGCCTCAGCCGAGAAATAACTTGCAGGTGATATACTTGTTTTTTTGGCATCGCCGTGGTCTTCGCCGCCGTGTGCAAATGCAAGTACCGGCAGTAGCCCTAATAATAATTGAATGATTAATCGTTTCATAACTGACCCATTAAATATTTGTGATTGATAACACTGAGATTATAATTTCTTACTGCTTCCAGGTATTTCTGGTAAACATTGTAGGCATCATTGCTGTTTCTCAGCAAACTGATATAATCAATTTCACCGCTTACAAAAAAGCGTTGTGAAGTTGTAATTACTTCCTGTGCTTTTCTTAAACCTGATTGCTGATAATATTGAACAGACTGCCAGTTGGTTTGCATTTCGCTGTTGGCGTTTATAACCTGAGCAGATAAATCTTGCTGCAAACCCTGTTGTTTGCTTTGAATAACCTGCTGCTCTGTTTTGGCAGCACTGATATTACTTTTATATTGTCCGAACCATAACGGAATAGTTACACCAACCCTGAAGCGGTTAAACCATTGAGTATTTCTTTCTCCTTGATTAAAATAGCCAAAAGCCAAACCTGGCAATGCCTTGCTTTTTTGCAATGAAATATTTTGTTTGGCAACATTCTCCTGCTGCTGCAATAGCTGTATAGCAGGATTAGAAAGTAATGCTGTAGAATCAGGGGCATATAAAAATTGCGATTGTGATTGTGCAATAATCAACGGCTCTACCGAAATGGAATCTTTAATGCCAGTAAACCATTGCAACTGTACTTTTAAGGATGAAGCCCTAATAAGCGACTGCTGGTATTGATTATGAATTTCACCATACTGTGTTTCAGCAAATGTTTGTTGCAGGTAATCTATTTGTCCGGCTTTAAACTGGCGGATGGCTGACAGCATTATCTTTTCATACAGTGTATCCTGTATATACAATTGTGTAGAAAGTGAATCAGCGTACTGTATTTCTAAGTATAAAATCTTTACCCGATATTTTAACTCTGTTTCTGTTAACTGCTTTTCTTTTTGTGCGACACCAATTTGCTGCTTTTGCAATCGGTACTGATTGCTGTACACAGTAGGAAATTCAAATGACTGCGTAATGCTGCCGGTATAGAAATTACCTGTCGGGCTTTCAAAGAAAAATTCCGGATTGGGAAGATTGATAGCTGATTTCAGTAACTGTTGCTGCTGTTTTACTTGCAGTGATGCGGCCTGGATATTCTTATTATTAGCTAATGCTTTGGACACAGCCTCGTTTTCTGTAAGTACCTGCTGTGCTGCTGCCGGTAAACTGATAATTGCTGCTAGAAAAACTATGATACTATATCTGAACATAAAAATTGATTACGGTAAAACAAATAACCTCAAATTGCTGGATGCAAAAATGCAGGTGGATGAAGCCATTAAAGCTTCACCTGTTTTACTATAATCAAATCTGGAAACGCTGAATCGCTATCCGTATGTCAGGCGGTGGGGGGTAATAAAAACGGGCCTTGTGGTTAACAGGAAAATCTTTGAGAGCCGTTGAGAAATCAATATCAAAATAAGTACTCAGGATTGCGACAAACACAGGTACATTGATACCGGTATTTACAGAAATATTTTTATCTAAATGTTGAAACTCCTGCACTTCGTTGGTGCAACATCCGCCATCATCTTTTGTAAGTAAGTTGCTGCCATCAACAGGAATTTGTTTTGCCGACTCACTTTCATGGTGGTGATTACTACCATCCTCATGAACATGTGTTCTTACTTTTGCTGTTTCCTTTTCATGAACATGCTTTTTACCATCATCATGAATATGCACTTGTGCAGGTTCTTCGGTTTCGCTATGATGAGGGGAATTAAAACCCATATCTACACCTAAAGCACATGCAAAACCTACAGCAGTATTTGATGCAAATACAACCAGCAGGAACAGTGCTTTCAGTTTTATGGATAAATTCCGGTTCATTTAATAGTTGTAAAGTAAAGCTATTTTATTGAAAAGTAGCACCTTAACGGGGCAAAGATATGGTAGAATGGTTTAGCGAATTTGTAAAATTATGGACAAATGTTATAAAATTTTGTAGTCACAGTTTAGTAAACCGGACGGTTTTTCGGTCTGAAAATCCGTTAGTTAGCGTTAAAATATAATTACCTGCAACCAGGCTCCCGGCATCAACTGTAAATTCTGTTACCCCTTTATTCAATTTAATAGCAATCCGTTTTACTATGATGCCCTGAAAATTGCTAATTGCTATTTCTGCATTGTCTGAACTGGCTGACGATACACTTAATACGGCATTGGTATTAATTAGTGTTGGCGTCAGACTGTTAACTTCAAAACCCTTTTCTTTTCCTGTAACAGCAACAATTTTTGAATGATATACTCTTCCGTCCAAATCGCCAACCTTAATTCTGTAGAAAGCTTTACCGCTTATGTTTGCATCGGTGTAATCAAAAGGCTGCCGACATCTCAACTGGTCAGCTTCAAAAGTATTAATGGTGGAGTAGGTAATGCCATCGGGAGAACGTTGAATTTCAAATTTTGCGTAATTGAGAAAGCAAACCACTTTCCAGTCAAGCCTTGCATCATTTCCAAGGCTTCTTGCCTCCAATGTACTTAGCCTGACAGGAACAGAGTCTGTGACATATACCTGTGCATGTGAGAAAAATCCACCAATCAGGAAAGACAGACCCAGCAAATATGTTTTCATAAAAGAATAAGATTTTGATACTTATACAAGCAAAAGCAATAAAAGGTTGCCTACCGTTAAAACTTAATGTATAAAAGTACTCTGATAATTCCGTAAAGAAGATTTTTCCCGATTGCATAACTCCTTTTCCTAAATGGGTAACAGATAAATCTTGCATTATCAGCACTTTTGCCATTCAAAAAAACGACTTATGAGTAAAGGTGGATTTATTTTTTGCATAATTCTATTATCGGCCAACAGCCTGATGGCACAAAGCCCTAAAAAGGAAACGGACACTTTGCATGTTAAAAGCCTGCCCGATGTAACGGTAGTTGGCAGAAACAGCAAAAGTGATTATCAGCAAATGCCTGAAATTGTTGGAACAAATATTTATGCCGGTAAAAAGAATGCGTTGATTGTACTGGACAATGTGCAGGGCAATGTAGTCACAAATAATATGCGGCAGGTACTGGCCAAAGTGCCAGGCATTCATATCTGGGAAAGTGACCCAAGCGGCATCCAGATTGGTATTGCAGCAAGAGGTTTAAGTCCAAATAGAAGTTGGGAGTTCAATGTTCGGCAAAATGGTTATGATATTGCTGCCGACCCCTTCGGTTATCCTGAAGCATATTATAATCCGCAACTGCAAGCTGTACAAAGAATAGAAATTGTAAGAGGTCAGGGTTCTTTACAATATGGGCCGCAATTTGGCGGACTTATAAATTATATTCTTCGCAATGGCTGTGAAATAAATAAGCCTTTTGAATTTGAAACGCAGCAAACTGTTGGCAGCAATGGATTATTCAACAGTTATAATGCAATTGGGGGCAAGAAGGGGAAAGTTCATTATTATACATTCTTCGACCATCGTAATGGAGACGGATGGAGAGAGAACAGCCGCTATTTTACCAATGCAGGCTATGGTACTGTAACCTATAACTTCACTACAAAATTTTCATTAACGGCTGAAGTGATGCGTTCGCATATCCGCAGCCAGCAGCCTGGCGGATTAACGGATGCACAAATAAAGCAGGACGCCCAACAGAGTTTCCGCAGCCGCAATTGGTTTGATATAACCTGGACAACCCCTGCATTAATCGCCAACTACCAAATAAATGAAAACACCCGGTGGAATACGAAACTATTTGGTACCATCGGCGACAGGAACAGTGTTGGCTTTTTACAATCCATCACTACCAAAGACAGTATTAACCCTGCAACGCTTAATTACAACAACAGAGTAGTAAACCTTGACCAATACAGAAATTATGGAATGGAAAGCCGCATTATTACCGATTATCATTTGGGTAAAATGAAAAATACTTTATCTGCTGGTATCCGCTTATATACAGGCATTACCACCAGGCAGGCCGATGGTAAAGGAACAACAGGTACAGGATATGATGTTAATGTTACCGGTAATTATCCCCGTGATATTACTTTTAAATCAAGAAACGTAGCGGCATTTGCAGAAAACATTTTTCGTATCAACGATAAATTTTTGATAATACCCGGAATAAGATATGAGTGGTTGGAAGGTTCATCTTCCGGACGGAATGGATATACTTCCGGTGGGGCAGAAATAATTTTACAAAATATTACGAGAGACAGAAGTTTCGTTCTTGCAGGTATTGGAACGGAGTATCATATCACAAAGGCAACAGAAGTGTATGCTAATATTTCACAGGCTTATCGCCCCATTCAGTTTGCAAACCTGCAGGCACCGCCTACAACCGATGTGGTTGACCCTGATTTAAAAGATGCAAAGGGATACAACATTGATTTAGGTTACCGTGGCAAAGTCAAAAATTTTCTTCAATTTGATGTTAGCGGATTTTATTTGCAGTATGATAACCGTGTAGGCACTGTTACTGTTACCGGAACACCTTCATACCGTCTTATCACTAATGTTGGCAGCAGCACCAGCAAGGGGTTTGAAGGGTATATAGAATTTAATCCAGTAAGAGCATTTGGAAAAAGCAAGGATGCAGACTTAATTATTTTTGGGTCTTACGGATACACAGATGCCAAATATAGTGGCGACCATAAAGATGCCAATACAAAAGGAAAGAAAGTGGAGAATGCACCAACCAATATTTTCCGGGGTGGTATAACCGGCGGTTACAAAGGATTTTTATTAACTGCACAGGTAAGTAATGTTGGCGAAACTTTTAGTGATGCCAATAACACAGTTACACCCACTTCAAATGGCAATACCGGTTTAATACCATCTTATACTGTAACTGATTTAACTGCTACATATAAATTTTCAAAAGGCTTAAATCTTAAAGCAGGAGTAAACAATTTGTTTGATGAAAGATATTTCACCCGCCGTGCAGGTGGCTATCCTGGGCCGGGGGCCTTACCGGCGGATGGCAGAACATTCTTTATATCTGTTGGAGCAAAACTTTAATTGAAAAGCGGTAGCGATATTGACTGCCGCTTTTTTATACTGCCTTCGCTATCTTTTCCATAATATGATAGCTTTCTCCAAACTTGCAAAGTGCATCACAATGGCTGCGTAATTCAGAAAAGAGGATGTATTTAATTACTACATTGTTTTGTTTAATTGCAGGACGGGAAAGTTGAAGGCAAACATCTTTTTCTCTCTTATCAGGCACAATCAGATAGAACACTTCATCACCATCGGCAATGGTATAACTTAAATCTGCCAACCGCAAAATACCGGAATAAATGCTTGTACTTTTTTCCACTTCAAAAGCAGCAATAACATTATTTGTTCCTTTTTGAAACCATAATACGTCAATCAGCTTTACCGTATTTAATGTTTCTTTATCCAAATTGATTTCAGGAAACTGTTGCAAACTCATAAACGAAAAACTATTTCCACAATGCGACCTGGAGCGGTCATTGGATGCAGCAATTACATCATAGCCCAAAGCATTTCCAATCTTCAGTAAATGATATTGCATTTCTGTATGCAGATTTTCTTCTTCTTTTTCCTGCTGCACACTTTCCTGTCGTTTCTCAATCAGTTTCTCCAGTTTCTTTCGTTCGGGTTCAGATAAATATACATCAGTTCCCAAAATCAATTTTTGAGTGCCGATTTCAAACAACAAACCAGCGATAGCGCCTAAATCGGATGATAGTTCGGAACGATGCTGACTATTGGTATCAATCATTACTTCTCTCAGCTTAAGATATTCACTCCAGCTACCCAGTTTCTTTTTGTCTTTGTATAAAAAATTAAAGCCGTTAATGATAGCTGTGTTAAATGGGGGAATAATGGTGGGATGTAGAAAATACAGGATACTTGCCACTGCCGGGCCAAGGCCTTTTATTTTTAATCCGTCTAATTTGATTATTTCTTTAATAATCTGCTCTTCAGCTTTTGCATTTAAACAGTTTTCTAAAAACTGGCCGAAAGACTGTTTATTGTTTTCGTTCTCATATATATCAGGTATTCGCAGTTTAGGTTTCCAGTAGAAAGGATGGGATGCTCCTTCAAACACCTGCTTTTGTTCAGTAATGCAGGTAAGTACGAACTCAAGAGACGAGCCTTTGAAATCGTTAGGGAACTTTTTGTTTTTGATATCATCCACCACTTGCATCACACCACGACGTATGGAACGGAAGGCTTTAAGACGTTCTTCATTATTTATAAACCAGGTATTGTAAACAGATTGTTTATCTTCTTTGTATTGCTTTATAAGCTGGTTTAGGTTGCTGTTCATATATACTGCTTAAACAGCAAAATACATTTTTTGCCCCAATTAGTTGATTCCAGATAAAGCAAATAAAAAAGTGCTATTGAATTATCTGCATTAAAGCATTGAATCCAATAGCACAATCAAGTAAACAGGCATTATAGTTTGAATACAATTCCATTTGGCTTTTTCCCAACCGGAATGTCTTTTACTTTTGTATGTGTAGAAACATTAATGACAGATACGGTATTAGCACCCTGGTTGGTTACATATCCAAAACCACCGTTAAATGCGATGGCATGTGCATCTGCACCGGTTACAAATTCTCCATGTTTCATCCATGTGTTGCCACCCATATCCTGGTAGTAAGCCACTTTACCCGCAGTGGCATTACTTACCCATAATTCATTTGTTGTAGCATTGAATGCTGCATATCCTGGTTTAAAATTTAGTATAATCGTTCCCATATTTGTATTTGTTGCCACATCAATTACAGAAATGCTTTGTGAATTTTCATTGTCAACAAACATTTTTCCACCTGATGCAGGCCATGCACCAACCGGATTTGATTCAACATTTATAGTTGCTATTACAGCTTTAGTAGATGGGTTAATCACACTTACCGTATTACTCATGCCATTACATACATAAGCTTTAGTACCATCGGCACTGAATGTAACTTCAGCAGGTTCATCACCTACTGTTATTGTATTCTTCAACGCATAAGTAGTGGCATTATAGACCAACACTTTTCCTGCCATATCCATTTGAGATGTCCATATCTCCGTTCCATCCGGAGAAAATACTGCATTATGATTCATTACCGGCACTTCAAAGTTTTTCTTTATTGCACCTGTAACAGCATTCATTACAACTACCATTCCCTTCATACCGGGCATACCACCAGTATGACCTGCACTTAAATCCATACCCGGAACGCCGATTGCCAGATG
>JBASZP010000124.1:0-12441 GCA_049660965.1 Daejeonella sp.
GGTTTAACAGGTGCAACGGGACCTGTAGGCCCCATTGGTGCAACAGGAGTTCAGGGTATTCAGGGTCTTACTGGTGCAGCAGGGCCGATGGGTGCAACAGGCCTGGCTGGTCCAATCGGTCCCGCCGGTCCTCAAGGAGTTCAAGGCTTAAAAGGAGCAACCGGTGCAACTGGAGTGCAAGGTGTTCAGGGTTTAACAGGAGCAACAGGGCCAATGGGCGCAACGGGTGCTCAAGGTCCTCAGGGCTTAACGGGCGCAACCGGACCAGCTGGTCCGATGGGTGCAACCGGCCCTCAGGGTATTCAGGGATTAAAAGGAGCAACCGGCGCACAAGGCATTCAGGGTTTAACTGGTGCAACGGGTCCTACAGGCCCCATTGGTGCAACCGGCCCCATAGGTCCAATTGGCTTAACTGGCCCTGCTGGCGCTGACGGCGCTTTAACTGCCTGGTCACGTACAGGTAATGCAGGTACAGCAGATGGTACAAACTTTATTGGCACTACAGATAATATGTCTTTTAATATCCGGGTAAATAACCAAAAAGCGGGAAGAATAGAAAATGATCCAGGTAGAGCCAATACTTTTTATGGTTATCAGTCAGGTAATGCAGTTACTACCGGAAATAATAATGTGGCTAACGGCTATAATGCACTTTATAGTATAACTACCGGACATAATAATGTGGCTAATGGCTATCGGTCACTTTATAACAACACTACTGGCTATTACAATACGGCTAATGGTGTTCAGTCACTTTATAATAACACTACTGGCTATTATAATGTGGCTAATGGTGTTCAGTCACTTGAGAACAATACTACCGGAAATAATAATGTGGCTAATGGTTATCTGGCAATGAACCAAAACAGCTCAGGAAGCTATAATACAGCTAACGGATTACAGGCGCTTAGGTATAATACTGACGGATTTTTTAATACGGCTACCGGCTCGCAAGCGCTTATTAACAATACTACAGGGTATTATAATACTGGTAATGGTGTTTATGCACTTAATAATAATACAACCGGAATCTATAATACCGCACTAGGTTATGGTGCCAATGTTAACTCAGGGAGTTTAACTAATGCTACAGCTATTGGAGCTAATGCATTAGTTACTGGCAGTAATAAGGTTGTGATTGGAAATAACCCATTGGGAGGTATAGTAATTGGTGGTTATGCCAGCTGGAGCAATTTAAGTGACGGAAGATTTAAAGAAAATATTAAAGAAAATGTACCAGGATTAGATTTTATTACAAAACTCCATCCGGTTACTTATACCATTAATAACAAAAAATTTAATGAACATATCAGGCAAAATATGCCTGATGATATTAAAACTATAGGATTGCAAAAACCGGAAGATTATGCCGAATCTGTTACCAAAATACAAACGGGCTTTGTAGCACAGGAAGTAGAAAAAATTGCAGAAGAATTAGGATATGATTTTGATGGTGTTAATGCTCCGCAAAACCCTACTGATAATTATAGCATTGCCTACAGTCAGTTTGTTATGCCATTAGTAAAAGGTATGCAGGAACAACAGGAGATGATTGATGGGCAAAAGCAAATGATTGAACAGCAACAAAAAACAATTGAGCATTTGCAAAAACAAATGGATGAATTTAAAGCATTAGTTGCAACAATAACAAAGCAGTCAGCAACTCAGGCGGCTGAAACTAATAAAATGGCAAGCGTAAAAAATACCGGTCAAACCACTAGTTTAGAAAGTTTAGTGCTGGATGATGTGAAGATCTATCCGAACCCCAGCACAGGAGTATTTACAATTGTTACAAAGGGCATAAGTAATGGCAGGATAGAGGTATATGACTCGGCAGGAAAAAAAGATCAAACCATTATTTTGAAAAATGATACTTCAGAATATACCTTGGATTTATCCGGATATAGTAAAGGAATATACCTGGTTAATATTATCTCAGGAAATACAAAGATTACAAAGAAAATTGTACTTGAATAGCTGATTTGATATAACCAAATCAAATAGCTGATCTGATATTTTATTCAATTAAACCAATCAACGGATTACGTTGGTTGGTTTTTAAGTTTGTATTGAGTTATTATACTATTCACTAAGTGTTATTCTTCAATTCTAAACGTAACTCATATGCTCATTTTAGGCATATATTTTTAAATTTTGTTTATGTATAAAATTTCTGCTTCTTTGAACACATGAAAAAAATTCTGGTAACCGGAAGTAACGGACTTTTAGGGCAAAAAATAACGGAACGTATTTTAGCTGAAAAAGATTTTGAATTAGTGGCAACATCAAAAGGTGTAAACCGGTATCCTATTACAGATAATTATGTTTATGCTGAATTAGATGTTTGCAGTACAGCTCAGGTAAAGGAAGTTTTGACGCAATATCGCCCTGATGCTGTAATTCATACCGCAGCTATGACTAATGTAGATGCCTGCGAAAGTGATAAGGAACTTTGTTGGGAGCTTAATGTAAATGCTGTTAAAAACCTTATACTGGTTTGTGAAGAATTAGCTATACAATTAATTCATCTTTCTACAGATTTTATTTTTGATGGTGAAAATGGTCCGTACACAGAAGAAGATGAGCCAAATCCTTTAAGTTATTACGGCCACACCAAATTGGAATCAGAAAGAATTTTGCAGCAATCTCATTGCCGATGGGTAATTTTGCGAACCATTATTGTATATGGAATTGTAAATGATATGAGCCGCACAAATATTGTTTTATGGGCAAAGGGTGCTTTAGAGAAAGGTAATCCGGTTAACGTAGTTTTTGATCAATGGCGAATGCCAACTCTCGCCGAAGATTTAGCCGAATGTTGTATTCTGGCTATAAAATATAATGCTCAGGGAATTTATAATGCATCGGGTAAAGATATGATGAGTATTGTTGAATTGGTTGAACAGGTTGCAGAGTTCTGGAATTTACCAAAAACACTAATCAAACCTATATCGTCAGATAGTTTAAATCAAGCTGCTAAAAGACCAAAAAAGACTGGTTTTATTCTGGATAAAACAATCCGTGAACTGCATTACAAACCCCATTCTTTTAAAGAAGGTTTAGCTCTGATAGATCAGCAATTAAAATCAATAATAAAATAACTCCTCAATTCCAGGACATAAATTTTAACTTTAACCACAGCTCAAAAAATATTTTATGGCATTAACAATATGGCAAAAAGCTCCAGACTTTAAATTGTTCAATTCTGAACTGAAAGAAACGTCGTTATCAGATTATCAAGGTAAAAAATTGATTATTCACTTTTTCCCCATGGCCTTTACTGGTGTTTGTACTACACAGTTATGTACCATGCGTGATAATTTTGGTTATTATAATGGTTTAGGCGCAGAAGTTATCGCTATCTCTGTTGATTCTCCTTTTACGCTTGCAAAGTTTAAAGCAGATAACAACTATCAATTCCCGCTTCTATCAGATTTTAATAAAGAAGTATCTAAAGCTTACGGAGCTATTTATGATGAATTTGTATTTAATTTAAAAGGTGTTTCCAAACGTGCCGCTTTTGTTTTAAATGAAAATCAGGAAATTGTTTATGCAGAAGTTTTAGAATCTGCCAGCGATCTCCCGGATTTTAATGCCATAAGTGAAGTAGTTAAATAGATAAAGGTTAAGATAGCTAAACCTTAAAATACTCTATAAATAATTAGAGATACTTATAATTTTTAAAAAATTTAGCATTATTCCAAAAGTAAAACATATTTTTGCAGTCCGTTTAAAAATGCACCTGTAGCTTAATTGGATAGAGCACCTGACTACGGATCAGGAGGTTAGGGGTTCGACTCCCTTCAGGTGCACAACACACAAACCTTTTCGTTATTTCCCGGAAAGGTTTTTAAATTTTTAGATAATTCGAATGCTGAACTTAGTACTGTTTGGCCCTCCGGGTGCCGGTAAAGGAACACAATCACAATTGCTGATTGACAAATATCACTTAGTTCATTTATCAACAGGCGATATTCTTAGACATGAAATTAGCCAGGGCACTGTTTTAGGTATTGAAGCTAAGAAATTAATGGATAAAGGGATGTTAGTTCCTGATGAGGTTGTGATCGGGATGATTAGCAATAAGCTTGATTTTAACCCGGATGCTAAAGGATTTATTTTTGATGGATTCCCACGTACTGTTGCCCAGGCAGAAGCTCTTGATGAACTTTTAAAATCTAAAGGTGCATTAATTTCTGGGATGATCGCTTTAGAGGTAAATAATATTGAGTTAGAGAAGCGCTTACTTTTAAGAGGTAAAGATTCAGGCCGCCCGGATGATGCAAACCCGGAAGTGATACGTAAACGTATTTTTGAATATAATTCTAAAACTACTCCGGTTGCCAATTATTATAAAGAGCAAAACAAATTTACCAGTATAAATGGTATAGGTAGTATTGATGAGATATTTTCATCTATTTGTAATGTGGTTGACCAGTTTATAGATTAATCCGGAAATATCAAAAACAGATATGCTCTTTAATTTCTTAACTTTAATAAGTTAAATACTTACCTCCTAAATCCTTTACATCAAAATCCCAATCATTAATCCCAAAATCCTATGTCTCAAGGTTCTAATTTCGTAGATTATGTAAAAATATGTTGCCGTTCTGGCCATGGAGGCGCAGGATCTGCACATTTGCATCGTGATATTTTAACGTCTAAAGGTGGTCCCGATGGTGGTGATGGTGGCAGGGGAGGACATATTATTTTAAAAGGCAATAGTCAGCTTTGGACCTTGTTACATTTAAAATACCGGAAGCATGTTATTGCAGAAAACGGATTCCCAGGGGCAAGTGGTCAAAAATCAGGAAGAACAGGAATTGATGAGATACTGGAAGTCCCGTTAGGAACTATTGCCAGAAATGCTGAAACAGGTGAATTACTTTTTGAAATTACGGAAGACGGTGAAACAAAAATTTTAACTGCTGGTGGACGTGGTGGTTTGGGTAACTGGCATTTTAAAACATCTACAAAACAAACCCCACGATATGCCCAGCCCGGTGAAGAGGGAAAAGAAGAGTGGATGATCTTAGAGTTAAAAATACTGGCAGATGTAGGTTTAGTAGGTTTCCCCAATGCCGGTAAATCAACTTTATTATCAGTTGTATCGGCAGCTAAACCGGAAATTGCAGATTATGCTTTTACAACTTTAGTTCCTAATCTGGGCATTGTATCCTACCGCGATAATAAGTCCTTTATAATGGCCGATATTCCGGGTATAATAGAAGGCGCATCGAAAGGGAAAGGTTTAGGAACACGTTTTCTACGCCATATTGAGCGTAATTCTGTTCTGTTATTTATGATTCCGGCAGATACCAGCCGTACTGTGAAAGAAGAATATGAGATATTGTTAAACGAATTGCAACAGTATAATCCCGAATTACTCCATAAACCCCATGTTTTAGCTATTACAAAATCAGATCTGCTTGATCAGGAATTAATTGAGGAAATGAACCGGGCACTTCCCGAAATTCCATCTGTATTTATTTCATCAGTAGCACAGAAAGGATTATTGGAATTGAAGGATATGCTTTGGAAAGCGATCAATGGATAAATAAAATTTAACCTGCCAGATGGTTTTTGTCTGGTATAATAAATTAAGAAAATCTTGTAAAATAAATAAGCCCTCAACACGGAGGGCCTATTTATAATTAACACCAACTAAACTAAACCAATAGGAATTCTTAAAAACCTACTTGCGTAAAGCATTACAAGAGTAATACTTTATTTAATTTAATTCATCATCAAATGAGTAAACGGTAGGTATTATTTAGTAAACGGTAAATTTTTAAGAAAAGTGATTAAAAAACACCCATTTTTTGATCACTTTTTTATTAACCCCTTAATTATTCCTTATGTTATTTCTCTTTATTTTTTCTAAATGTCATTTGATTTATGATCTGTTTTTTCATTATTATTTAACCGGCTTTTATGATAACCATAAGAAAAGTAAATAACTAATCCTATAGCCAGCCAGATTAAAAATCGTAACCAATTAGTATATCCAAGTTCGGTCATTAAGTACAAACAGCTAAGTAAGCCCAATACAGGTATTAAGGATAAATTTTTTGTGAAGGATAGAACCGCCATTATACCTGCCGCTAAAATGAATAAGAAATAAGGTAGTTTATCTTTATAATTATGCCAGTCGCCATTATAATCAAAGAGAGTAATTAATGTATTTCTAAATAGAAAAAGCCCTATAATTACCAGTATTGGCACTATATATTTCCCATTAATGTAAGTTATACGGAAATTCTTACGGTTTTTGTCAGTTATTTCCTCTTTAGGTAATAATAAAACACCTCCGCAAACTAACACAAAAGCAAACAGAGTTCCAATACTCGTTAGATCTGTTACTTCTGTCAGGTTCATAAATAAAGCGGGTATGGCTACAAGAAAACCGGTAACTATGGTTGCAAATCCCGGAGTTTTATATTTAGGATGAATGTTTGAAAACTTTTTAGGCAATAAACCATCTCTACTCATACTCATCCAGATACGTGGCTGGCCCATTTGAAATATGAGCAAAACACTGGCGGTTGCTACAACAGCGCTAATAGAAATAACATAACTGATTTTTTTTAATCCTACATGTTTAAAAACAAAAGCCAATGGGTCTTCAACCTGAAGTTCTTTATAATTAACCATTCCGGTTAAAACTAATGCCACTAAAATGTACAAAACAGTACATATAGCTAAAGAATAGATCATTCCTTTTGGTAAATCACGTTGAGGGTTTTCACATTCTTCCGCAGTTGTAGATATGGCATCAAAACCAATATACGCAAAAAAGACGCCCGAAACTCCTTTCATCATCCCTTCAAAGCCATTTGGTAAAAAGGGATGCCAGTTAGCAGGGGTTACATAGAAAAATCCCAGTATGATCACAGCTAACACAACAGCGATTTTTAAAAATACCATGGCATTTGTAGCTTTTTTAGTTTCCCTGATCCCAATAAAAACCAGGTAAGTAATTAAAACTACTATTGCTAAAGCAGGAATATCGGCAATAAATTTGAAATTACCTGATCCCGGTGCACTTGCCCAGGCTTGTGCCGCAAATTTTACTTTGTCGCTTACTGCGGCTAAATTATTTCCGGCCGCCAAAACCTCTGCATTTGCCCGGTATGCCGAAAGATAATCCATACTTAAATAACCCGGAACATGAATTTCAAAACCTTCGAGCAGATTGGTAAAATACTCGCTCCATGAAATAGCTACAGCTATATTGCCAATTGCATATTCCATCAGTAAATCCCAACCGATAATCCAGGCAACTAATTCACCAAATGAAGCATAAGCGTATGTATAAGCGCTTCCGGATACTGGGATACGGGATGCAAACTCG
The DNA here is from genome assembly GCA_049660965.1 of Daejeonella sp. Classification (GTDB taxonomy): domain Bacteria; phylum Bacteroidota; class Bacteroidia; order Sphingobacteriales; family Sphingobacteriaceae; genus Daejeonella. The sequence goes on from JBASZP010000124.1 coordinate 7,355, forward strand.
GCGTAACATAAAGCAGAAAACCCACAGGTAATGGCTGTAATTATAAATAATATAGTAACACCCGGCCCGCCATTAAACGCTGCACCCCCAATAGTTGTAAAAATACCGGCTCCAACTACGGCTGCAATTCCCATTAATGTGAGATCTTTTACCTTAAGTACTTTGCTTAATCCGGCATTTTCATGTTCTGAGTCTGAAAAACCGGCCTGGCGGTCTCTCATAATTAATTCAATAGATTTTTTACGGAGTAAATTATTAGCCATTTTTGAATTTAAGTTAGAGTTTACTTCTCCAAACATAAAAATTATTTAGTTTTGAAAATGCTATTTCACCTTAAATAATGCGTAAAAGTTTTATTAGCTTATTACAAACACAGGCTACGTTTTTAATATTGTACTTTATTTTTCTAATATTTTGTTTAATTGTTCAATTGAGCGTTACAAAAGCAGATTTATTTTTATTCATTAATAACCGGCATACGTTGTTTTTTGATGAATTTTTTAAATTAGTTACCTGGATTGGTGATGGTACAGTCATGATTTCTTTTGGAGTAATTATGCTTTTTGTGAAATACAGGTATAGTTTGCTTACATTCATGGCCTATGCTTATACTTCTGTTTTCGCTCAGTTATTAAAGCGGATATTTCATTCCCCAAGGCCTGCAAAATTTTTTGATGGTATTCATGAAATTTATAAAGTTAAGGGGTACAAAATTCATGACTGGAATAGTTTTCCATCCGGGCATAGTGTTTCTGCATTCAGTTTAGGCGTAGTTTTAACCTGTTTCCTTACTTATAAAAGCCGGCATTTGTTTATTTTACCTATCGCTATATTAACCGCTTTTTCACGTGTTTACTTAGCCCAGCACTTTTTTGAGGATGTTGTTGCGGGCTCAGTTTTAGGAGTAATATTAACTTTTCAATTGATGTGGTGGTTAGAAAATACAAAATGGTATCAATCTCCAAAACTGGATGGAAAATTATTTAACAGGACTCTTAAGCGTGAACTGGTAGTAAATAGTTAATCCAATTGATGTAATTCTGTTTTTATAAAAGCGGCAAGTTCTTTTACATATTCTGCGCTAAAATTAAATTCTATCCCAGCGGTTTCGTAAATCTCTTTGATGGTTTTTGTGTAGCCAAGTTTTAATGCCTGTAAATACTTTTCTAAACCTTCTTCAGGATTCTCTTTGTAATTTTTCCAAACAGCAATAGCGCCTAATTGGGCAATTCCATATTCAATATAATAAAACGGAACTTCGAAAATGTGTAATTGTTTTTGCCATAAATTCCCCAGAGCCATTTCATTTTCCGACCAATCAGCAAAATGATTTCCAAAAGGCTCAAATATCTTTTTCCAGGCTTCTGTTCTTTCTTCTGAAGTATGGTTTGGGTTGGTATAAATCCAATGCTGAAACTGGTCAACAACGGCTACCCAGGGCAACGTTTTTAAAACATCTTTCAATTGATCACGTTTTGCACGTTTTAAATCTTCTTCATTATTAAAAAACACATCCCAATGATCCATTGAGATCAATTCCATGCTCATGGAGGCCAGTTCCGCAACTTCAGCCGGGCAATGTTTAAAATCATTCAATTCCAGATCAGCAGTGATGAATGTATGAACCGCATGTCCGCCTTCATGTACCATAGTGGTTAGATCACGGAACGTATTGGCAGAGTTCATAAATATAAAAGGTGCCCCTGTTTCGGCAAGCGGATAATTATAACCACCGGGAGCTTTTCCTTTTCTGCTCTCTACATCAAAAAAACCATTATCCTGCATAATTTCCAGCCGCTCGCCGATGTATGAGTTTAAACCCCTGAAACATTGTATGGATTTATCAATCAGATCCTGCCCGTTTTTAAATGGTTTTAATGCCGGTTTACCCGAAATATCTACATCAATATCCCATGGTTTTAAAACATCCAGGCCTAAAGTTTCTTTACGTTTTTGAGCCTGATCATGTAAAATAGGAACAATTTCCCTTTCAATAGCTTCGTGAAATTTATAACATTCATGAGGGGTATAATCAAAACGGCCCAATGCCTGGAACATATAATCGCGGAAATTTTCAAAACCTGCATTTAGTGCCACTTCATGGCGAAGTTTTAACAAGGTGTTAAACAATTCATCCAGTTGATCTTTATCCTGCATTCTTCGCTTTGTGATTGCTTCCCAGGCTTGCTGACGAATAGTACGATCTGCATCTTTAAGAAAAGCAGACGCCTGCTCTAAAGTATATTCCTGCCCATTTAAAACAACAGACATAGCTCCGGTTATACTCTGATATTTTTGTTGTTCCAGTTGTATTTGCGTTTGTAAAGGAATATTTTCTTCACGGAAAAGTTCCAGCGCTTTTTTAACACCACGTGTATAAACAAAGTATTTATCCTTATCTAATTTATCTGCAAAAGGACTTTCAACAAATTTTTTATTCAGAGCATTGTTAACAGGCGCAATGTTAGGTTCAATTTCTGTGGCAAAGAATTGAAAATCCTGTAATAGTTTTTCATTGGTCGTATCACAGGTCATACGTATATACCGCCAGGCAAAATCTTCTTCCAGAGCCGCTTCTAATTCGCTTCTGTCCTTAAGCCATTTCTCTAACTCTTCAACAGAATTAATTGAACGGTCTTTTAATTCGTTAAAAAGAGGTTCCAATGTTTCCCAATTGATTTCTAATTCTTGTGGGATATATTTTCTGATTTTCTTTGAGATCATGTGATTGATTTTACAGGGACGAAGTTATTAAATTTCAAATTGTTTCTGGTTAAACGATTAATCCGGGGAGATAATTATTTCTGCCGGCATTCCTAAAAAGGCAGCAAATCTATCAGTAGCCAATACAATATCCTGATAAGCAGCTTTACTTAATTTGATAGTCGGGTTTATTTCAACTATAACCCTGGCTTTATTTATTGTCCGTTTCCATGAACCAACTATACATCCCTCCAGAATAAGCATGCGATTGTATGATGTATTTCCATTTTCTATCCGGATGTTATTAGAATTAAATAATGCACTACGGTTTTTATAACTTATTCCGTATTCATCATAATCGGGCATTAAAAAAGTTGTTTGAGCATTTTTTCTAATTGTAGTCAGAGTTGGAACAAAAAAATGATCCTGTCCATTGATAGCTTCTTTTATAAAATTAGACCTCACCATTTCAATGCCTTCCTTAGCATCTTTAATTGTTAGTCCCGACCAATACGCAAAATCCTGAACTGTTGCCGGCCCGCGACTGGTAAAATAGCGCAGAGTAAGTTCAGTCAGGGCCTCCTTCCTATTCAGACTTTTGCATTCAGGTACTCTTTCCTCAAGTAAAGCGTAAGTAAACTGGTTTCCCTGTTTTGCTCCGCTGCAAATAATGCCTTCTAATTCAGCATACATTAATATATAACCTAACCGGAGCCCGTCTGCAAAAATGTTCTCCTTTTCAAGTACTGAGTTTAGTACCATACGGGTAAGTTGTTTGCTACCTTGTAATGCCTTGATCAGAATATTAGTACTGCGTTTAAAAAATGCTTGATCCAGTTCCAGTTTCCGGTACATAAAGGCATTAACCGCATGTACACGCGGAGCAGTTAATTGAAGCATCCATCGAATATCCGCAGGACTTACAAAATGCCAGGTAGGGCGCAGAAGATGCGTACGAAGAATAGTCCCGTTATTAAAAGCCTTTTCAATATCAGCATCTTTTGATAATGGTAAACGCAAACCAATTGCCCATTTTGCCATCGCATATTCCTGCGCCTGCATGGCTCCCATCCAGGTCACCACCTCTTGGGGATAGGTAAACTTAGATTCAGCAATTTGTTGGTTAATGAGTCGGCAGTTTGCAATATCTGTATTTGTCATGTGTATTGAAAGGTATTTTCTCTCTCCATTAGTTTTTTATGCTTAGATCATTGTTCCCTGTTTAACCAATATTTCAGATCCCTCTGCTAAAAAAACTGATTTGGGTTTCAAATTACTAAGAAAACTAAAATCAGACCCATAAATTTTTCCAAAGTCAACATCTATAGTATAATCATTTACATTATATACCATCCATCTGGGGTGTTCCACGCCATATTCAGAAGTTTTATTCTTACTAATTTGAGTATAACCCCAAAAATGCTCGCTAATAAACTCTTCTTCACTGTCCTTCTCAATCTCTCTGGAGTTAGTTTCTGCTTTTACTCTAAATAAATTCCAGTCATCCTTTTTCCATTTATACTCAACTACTAATGCATCATCGTTAATTTCCCACAAATGCTTCATTCGCATAGTTTCATAGTTCTCTTTATAGATAGTGTTTGCTACAAAGGTTAAAGCAGGTTTAGGTACAATCTCTTTAATAAATACAACCCCACGTTTCCATTCTTCTTTGTCTTTATATCTTACATAAAATCTTAGATTAACCTCTTCAAAATTTATATGGAATGGAATAGTCAAACCTTTTACTTTGGTGTTTAAAAACATAAATCCCACTAAACTGACATAACAAGTATCACCCCAACTATCAATTTCTGTTTTATAAGGTAAATATTGGTCTAAAAGACTTTTATCTACTGAATAATTAGCCATTGCTAACTTTCTCCACTCTGCTTTCAAAAAAGTCTTCTTCATTTTGTTAAGATTGGGAAATTAAATACAAGATATAAATCTAATAGAATAAGCAGATAAAAGCTAAAACAACTTCAACTGACTGTTTAAAGGCAGTTTAGCTTGACCAAAAACCGTTCTGCCTCCATAACGCCATGATGCATTCCTTTCTTTTTCTATCACTTTATCAAAATCCGCATTTGGTATAAAATCCTTTTCGGCCCTTTGTGCTATTTCGCCCAGTTTTTTTATTGCCTCCTGTTTATCAGAATTTCCAATTTTAGCCTGTTGGACAGCCTTTTGTAAAGTGCCTATTGTTTCATCATAAACCTGTAACGGAACAGGAAAAGGATGGCCATCTTTACCTCCATGTGCAAATGAAAAACGTGCAGGATCTTTAAATCGTGAAGGAGTTCCATAGATCACCTCGCTAACCAGTACAAGCGACTGTAAAGTACGGGGCCCAAGACCATTCATTAACAAAAGCTCTTCAA
>JBASZP010000125.1:0-3299 GCA_049660965.1 Daejeonella sp.
GGCAACCAAAATACCATCCAGGCCTTTTAACTTTTCAGCTGCATTTTCTGAAGTGATACTTTCCGAGTGGATACATTTAACCAGCACCTTGCATTCATTTTTAGCGCCGGCATGAATAAAAGCTTCAATAATTGATTTATAGGCATCAGGCAGTTCTACATATTTACCAATCAAACCAATTTTAACTTCAGCGGTCGGGTTCTTTAATCGTCCTAAAAAATCTTTCCAGCTTTCCAGGTCGGGTTCATTTTTATGCGGAAGTTTTAATTTGGCCAGAACTGTTTTATCCAGCTGTTCTTTCAGCATTAATAAAGGCACATCGTAAATGGTTGAGGCATCAATGGATTCGATAACGGCATTAATATTTACATTACAGAACAGGGCGATCTTTTTACGGATCTCCAGAGAGATATGATGTTCGGTGCGGCAAACTAAAATATCGGGCTGAATACCATACTCCAACAACATTTTTACCGAGTGCTGTGTAGGTTTTGTTTTCAGTTCGCCGGCAGCGGCAAGAAAGGGGATAAGTGTTAAATGGATCACTAATGAATTGCCCGAACCCAGCTCCCAGCGTAACTGGCGTACGGCTTCAATAAAGGGTAAAGATTCAATATCGCCAACGGTACCGCCTAATTCGGTTATGACAATATCAAATTCATCTTTTTCGCCCAGAATGCACATATTGCGTTTAATTTCATCGGTAATATGCGGTACCACCTGCACTGTTTTACCCAGGTAAGCGCCTTCGCGTTCTTTATTAATTACATTCTGGTAAATACGTCCGGTGGTAATGTTATTTGCCTGTGAAGTGGGCACGTTTAAAAAGCGTTCATAATGCCCAAGGTCCAGATCTGTTTCAGCGCCGTCTTCTGTTACATAACATTCGCCATGTTCATAAGGGTTTAAAGTACCGGGATCAATATTAATATACGGATCGAACTTTTGAATAGTTACCCGGTAACCACGGGATTGAAGCAATTTGGCCAGAGAGGCGGAAATAATACCTTTTCCTAACGACGAAGTAACGCCGCCCGTAACAAAAATATATTTGGTCATGATTTATGAAGGCTTTTTAGCGATATTTTGCCGCTTTTATACGGTAAAAAACATCGTTTTGTACGGGATTCAAAAGTAAGATTTTTTTTGATAAGCTTAGACTATGTGGAGAAATTACATAAGTGTTGGTAAAGAGAAATACTGAGTTAAGAGATTTATTTATAGTATATCAAAGTAAATTAAATTACTTTTATCCTTTAATAAATAATGCAATATGAAAAAAGTGAAGTTTACTGCCGAAGATGTTGATTTTACCTCCTCAAATAAAATTGAATCTGTAGTGCTCTTTAATTCGGAAGAAGAGAGAGTGCTGGTATTTCAGCATGACCCGGTAAATGGCGCCGATAGTCATTATATAGAATTGGATGACCAAAGTTTTGGTACTTATAATGGGGTGGATGAAATTACTCTGTTCAACAATAAAATCTATGTAAAGTTGAATCAAGAAGGAAAAAAAGCGCTGAAATGTGATGAAATTACAGTCAACTTTGATCTTAGTAATGAAAAAGCAGAAGAATTAAGAGACTCACTAAGCAGGTTTTTTAAAGATGAATTTAAATTAGATCCATCCTATACTATTCAAAAGAAATCGAAAACCAAAACTTCAAAAACCAAGGTCCCTAAAGATTATAGTAAAATAGAGCATTTAACTTTAGAAGATAAAAAACTATCCAAATTACCTGACTATGTAGCTGATATGGCCTCTTTAAAAGAAGTGGTTTTATATAATAACCCCAACCTGGATTTGGATCAGGCTTTTAAAATTTTAGGCCACTTACCTATAAAGGAAATAAATATAAGACAAGAAAACCTGCTTATTCCTTCCAGTATTGGAAACTTAAGAAACTTGAAAAGATTAACTATAAGAAATTTAAAACTATCCCAAACAATCCCTACAGAAATAGGAAATCTGAAAAAACTAACATACCTGGGTATTAGTACAGATCCCTATACTGATGCAGAATTAACTGTACCTAATGAGATCACTCAGTTAACAGGTCTTGAGAATTTAAGTGTTGATGCTAGAAAATGGAATTTGCCGGATAATATTGGCAATATGAAAAATTTAAAAAGCTTATCCTTATCAAGTTGTAATTTAAAACAATTGCCCTCTGATATTGTAAAATTAAAGAACTTGAAAATGCTATCTTTAACTAATAATCCTGATCTTGATTGGAGTGATGCTTTACGTAAAATTTCCCAACTCAAAAAACTCTCTTATCTGCAGATAAGTAATACAAATATTCCTGCAGAAATAGGCTTATGCAGACAAATAAAAACATTAAGAATATTTACCGGAAATAATAAAAACAAACCTTTGATTTTGCCCGATGAACTTGAGAATTTGACAGAACTTGTTGAATTGAACTTAGGTTGGAACTATTTGCCTCAAATTCCTGAAAGCATTAGCAAGCTAAAATCATTAAAAGTTCTAAGCTTTTTTGATTGCAGCTTACAATCTATTCCCGAATCACTCGGAAATTTAACCCAATTAACCAGTTTAAATCTGAGTAGCAATCCAGACTCAGGGGACTTACCAAAATCTATTCAAAAAATGACATCATTAAAGATTCATAGAACACCTGCTGCTTAAAATTTATTTAATTACTTTTATACCTTATCATACACACATTATAAATTTTACAATTGACATTCAGCGATTTTAATTTCGATCCCCGGTTATTTGAGGGACTGGAAAGTATGGGTTATACCAAACCCACCCCTATACAGGAACAGGCCATCCCGCTTATTTTAAACCATAAAGACCTCATCGCCTGCGCCCAAACGGGAACGGGTAAAACAGCTTCTTATTTATTGCCGGTATTGCAGCACATCAGCATCACGGATAAGCAGTTTACCAAAGCCCTTATTTTAGCCCCAACCCGCGAACTGGCCCAGCAAATAGACCAGCAGGTAGAAGGCCTGGCCTATTTCGCGGGCATCAGTTCTATTGCGGTATATGGCGGGGGCGACGGCATGATCTACGAGCAGCAGCGCCGGGCCATGATGGAGGGTGTGGATATTATTATCGCCACCCCGGGAAGATTAATCGCCCACCTAACATCGGGAGTGATCAAACTGGACCATTTACAATACCTGGTTTTAGATGAAGCTGACCGTATGCTGGATATGGGTTTTTACGAAGATATTCTCCGCATCATCAGCTATATTCCGGAGAAGAGACAAACCCTGCTTTTCTCGGCAACCATGCCGCCCAAAATAAGAACACTGGCCAATAC
>JBASZP010000126.1:0-3297 GCA_049660965.1 Daejeonella sp.
GTGTATCACAGACTAAAACAAAACAATTTGGATGAACTCTGCTGTTACATTCACGACAGCCAGGGCGATAAACGGGAGTTTATAAAAAACCTGAAGAACACTTATGAAGATTTCTGTAAAAATAAAATGGATGCAACGGGCATTGAAGTAAAACGCAATGCAGTGCTGTTGCAAATGAATGAGCAGATAGAATTGCTGCAGCAATTTCACCACACACATATTAATGCACCTGAAACCGCTGGCATGAGCGTAAGAAAGTTGATTGACCGTGTAATTGAATTGAAGAAAAATATTGTGCCGCTGCAGCCAAAACAACAGGAAATTTTGCCACTGTATAATAATTGGGTTGCCTTTGGTGAAACAATTGAACAACTAAGCAAAGCATTGGAAGAAAGCGGCGCCGACGCAGCCTTTGCAGAACATCCATTGAGCAAACTGAACGATTCTGTATTGAATGCAGAAAACCCATTAAATCTTTTGGACAGTTTACTACAACACTCCAAAAATTTAATGAATGAAATAACAACCGTTTTTAATGAAAATAAAATTGCGCCACAGCACAGCGAATACATTGAGCAATTAAAAAATTTAGTGCAGGATGCGGTATTGTTACAGCCATTGGCAGAGCATGATAATTTGCAATTGGTGGATACATCAAACAAAGAAGCCAAAGAGCTTGATAAAAAAATAAAACTGCACAAAGATTTAGAAAAACAATACAAGCAGGCGCAGCAAACAAATGCGAACTGGAAAAATAAACTGAGCGAACGGGATGTAAATGCTGCAATAGATATCGCTTCAAAAAATGAAAATTCTTTTTTTAGTTTTTTAAATGGCGGATGGAGAAGGCTGAAAAAGCAATTGCAGGAAAGTTATGATTTCAGCAGCCACCAGGTGAAGCCAAAACACAGCCAGGTATTACAGCAATTGCAACAGGAATATACAGCAGCAAATAATGTTTTAAAAAATAAAGATGACTTGCAGAAGCAATACCATGTGGACAATATTGATATTACTTACATGGCAATTGAAACGCTCCGCAATAAACAGGGCGATAAAGAAATTGATTACCTGCTGGCACATCCCGAAGCCAATAACATTGTTAAGCATTTACATAAACTAAACAATACACTTCACCAGTTAGAAATACAGTTAAATCAATGCCTTTGTGATTATAACAGTAAGCCTGTTGCTGTTATACAGGATGAACTGGAAAGCATCGCTATGAATACCGATGGTTTGCAGGAGTTGTTGCCTTCATTAAAAAAGTTTGCTGCTTTGCCTGCTGCTGTAAAAAATGCTGTCCGCAATATTCCACTTACGCCTGTGCAGGCAGAGGCAAGCATTGCACACAAAACATTGCAGCATCTTTATCAGCAAAATAAAAACTTTGCATCTACTGACTTGCAGGCAGTAGAAAATGCAGTAAAGCAAATTCAAAAATGTTATAAGCAATTATTAAAGCTCAATGCTGACTTAATAAGGAGCCGCATACGCAAACGTTTTATTCAAAACATAGAAATAAGCAACACTGCACTTAGCCAGTTGAGTGCTGAGCAAAAAGTTTTCAAAAAAAATTATAATGAAGGCAGAAAGATTTTGGAGAATGAGTTTGACAAAAGCATGCGTTACAAAAGCATAAGGGAGTTAAGCGCCAAGGAAAGCGGTTTGGTATTAAAAGATATAAAACCTGTTTGGTTGATGAGCCCATTAAGTGTAAGCGACAGCCTTCCACTTGATACTAATTATTTTGATGTGGTGATTTTTGATGAAGCCAGCCAGATAACATTGGAAGAAGGCATACCGGCATTGTACCGCAGCCCACAAACAATTATTGTGGGTGATGATAAACAAATGCCCCCAACCAATTTCTTTACAGCAAGAGCAGAAGACCCTGATGATTTGGAAACATTTAATGACGAAAGCGAAGATGAATTATTGAGTGCCGATGCAGACAGCCTGCTGGTACAAGGTGCCAGAAAATTAAGCAGCACTATGCTTAGCTGGCATTACCGCAGCCGTTACGAAACACTTATCAGTTACAGCAATCATGCTTTTTATGATGCAGGTTTGCTTACTATTCCTGATAAAACAATCCATCACAAAGAGAAAAAAATAATTGAAGCAACAAAGCCGGAAGATGCTGCAACATTTATAGATAGTTTGTACGACCGCAGCATCAGTTTTCATTTTCACCCAAACAGTGTGTATGAAAAGCGCAATAATCAGGATGAAGCAAACTACATTGCACATTTGGTAAGAGAGTTATTAAAAAGGAAAGTGGATGAAAGCATCGGCATAGTAGCATTTAGCCAGGAGCAGCAGCAAACTATTGAAGATGCATTAACAGCATTGGCACAAACCGATAAAGAATTTGAAGTATTGCTTGAAGAAGCATACAACCGCACCGAGCATGACCAGTTTGTTGGTTTGATAATTAAAAATTTGGAAAACATACAAGGCGATGAAAGGGATATTATTATTATGAGTGTATGCTATGGTTTTGATGCAAGGAAAAAAATGATAATGAATTTTGGTCCCATCAATAAAAAAGGCGGGGAGAAAAGGTTGAATGTAATTTTCAGCCGGGCAAAAAAGCACATGGCTGTTATAAGCAGTATTAAATACTTCAACATCACTAATGAATACAATGAGGGCGCCAATTATTTCCGCCGCTTTTTGCAATATGCCGAAAATGTAAGCGGCGGCAATATGCAAACAGTCCGTACAATTTTAGATGGATTGGTGGTAAACAAACCTGATAAAACAGATGCGGCAAATAAAACAATTGTAGTAAAAGAAATAAAACAGCAGTTGCAAAAATTAGGTTACGAAGTGGCAGAGCAGGTTGGGCAATCTGGTTTTAAATGTTCGCTAGCCGTAAAAGCAAATGCTGATGATGAAGAATACACTATGAGTGTGCTGCTTGATGATGATAAACATTACAGCAATACAAATTTGGTAGAACAGTATTATCAGCGCCCGGCTATCCTGCAATCATTCGGCTGGAAAAGTATTAATGTATTTGCTAAAGACTGGCTGCAACAGCCGGAAAAAGTGATGGAGTTGATTGTAAAGAAAATTAAAGAAGAACCAGAGGCTGAAGTTGAAGAAATACCTGAAAATTATACTGCTGAAATTGAAGCATCATCTGCAGAAGAATTAAGCAATGAAACAATTCAACCATTACCCTCAACGCAATTACCCGGCTTTGAAGATGTACACTTTGAACGCATTGAATTTATTGATGCAACCAGTAATAAATTTTGGGAAGCTGCTGTGCAGGAAAATAAACTG
>JBASZP010000127.1:0-2056 GCA_049660965.1 Daejeonella sp.
AATTTGGGTTTCTAAAAAACATTTATCGGGTGTTTGATGGATATTAAAGCGGAGAACGCAACGAAGGGTTCGTGGGGACACGAACCTTGGCGGCGGGAAACTGGTATTGATGAATTTGGCTTTTTAAAAAACATTTATCAGGTGTTTGATGGAGATTAAAGCGGAGAGCTTAGCGAAGGGTTCGTGGGGACACGAACCTTGGCGGCGGGAAACACCAGAACAGGTTAAAGGAACAATGTTTAGCAACAAACAGCGGGGGCTGGATTATACGCCGCTGTTTCGTTTTCTATTATCTAAAGTGGGTGCCAACTGGAACAATGTATTCAGCGAAGCTAAAGCCCGGCTTTACAAACCCGACCCTATATTCTGGATGGTGGCCATTCATGAAAACGACAAAAAGGATTATTTCAGCAGCGGCGAATCTTCTTACTTCTCCCCGCCGCCCTGATTCCTGTACCCATCAACCATTCGCTCTGGTCATCCCTTTCTTCATAAATACCGTCCGCAGGGTACAGCGTTTTACCATTTACCATTATACTTTTAGTACGGCTCTTATTTATTAACCCTTAACCTGCACAATTATGCTGTATGTTATTTTACTGGCCGGTTTACATTTTTCCGCTCCGACAGTTTGCATTTTATCATCAAAAAAATGTAAGCTGACAAAAGCCGGTCCAGGTGCTTAAATTCTTACTTTTAGTTTAATAATTTAATTAAGTATGTACAGGAAATACATTGTGTTTAGTTCCCTGTTTGTTTTCATTTCTATCAGGCTTTTTGCCCAGGAGCTGATTCCGTTTACAAACGAATTAAAAAAAATGGGTTATAAAAACAGCAAGGGTGCTGTTGTAATTGCAGCACAATACGACTATGCAGAAGCTTTTTACGAAGGTCTTGCAAAGATTAAAGCATTAAATAAATATGGATTTATTAATCCGGCCGGTAAATTAATAATAGCCCCACAGTATGATGATGCAGAACGATTTTGCAATGGGCTGGCTGTGGTAAATAAAGGGGGACCTTTTAGCGGAAAATGGGGTTATATTAACAAAGAAGGAAAAGAAATAGTACCGCTTACCTACAGCTTTACCACCAGTTTTTCAGAAGGGCTTGGATGTGTAATGAAAGACAGAAAATACGGATATGTTGATACCACCGGTAAGGTTGTGATACCTGTTTCATACTTGGAGGCAAATGCTTTTTCAGAAGGGGTTGCTGTTGTGTTTAAAGGAACAGAACAATTGGCACCCGGCATAGTACAGCGAATGATTAAAACAGGCAAATATGGCTATATTAATAAAAAGGGCGAAACAGTACTTCCTTTTAATTACACAAAGGCAGGCGATTTTAAAAATGGTATAGCACAGGTGGCTATTAATGAAACTGCTTTTTTTACGAATAAACAAGGAGAAGTAACTGATAAAAACGGTAATAAAATTTCATCGGCAAACAGCATAAAAGAATCCCTGCCTGCTGTTAAAATCACCTCTTTCAGAAAAGATGGAAAAGAAGGCCTGATGGCTAAAGGTATTGAAATAGTACCGCCTGTTTATGAATACACAGACGGTGGCGATTATGGTATTGGATTAGTTAAGAAAGGCTACATGAGTTATTTTCTTGTAGATTATACCGGGAGAAAAATAACAGACCTGGACGGTATTACATCAGCAGGCAGCTTTAAAAACGGGGAAGGGTATGCCACTAAAGCCGGAAAATGGGGTATTATAGATACTGCCGGAAAATGGATAGTACCGCCTGTGTATAACCATGTATCAAACTTTGCAGATGGTTTTGCTATTGCACAGGATTCTGCCAATGATTACCGTATTATTAATCGGGATAACGAAACAATAGCCTGTTGTTTTTATGCAATAAAAGGATTTAAAAAGGGTTGGTGGACAGTAAAACGAGGTTACACAGACGTGAATTATGTTAATAAAAAAGGGGAAGTTCTGTTTGAAATGGAGGTGCAGGAAGAACTTTTAGAAAATCCTTACAACCCTAACTTTATTAATGGTGTTTGCAGTATAAAACTTGGCTTTGAAGGAGATAAACC
>JBASZP010000128.1:0-20050 GCA_049660965.1 Daejeonella sp.
CTCTATATGTGTCTTAAATGCTGTGCTTCCAAACTTTTGAATGTATGAATCGGGATCATCTCCATCAGGAAAAAGAACCACTTTTACGTTAAGGCCTTCTTCCAGGATCATATCCAAACCGCGTAATGATGCTTTTATACCGGCTTCATCGCCATCATAAAGGATGGTTATATTTTTTGTAAACCGTCCGATCAGGCGGATCTGTTCGGTGGTTAATGATGTTCCTGAAGAAGCGACCACGTTTTCAATTCCGGCCTGGTGTACCGATAGAACATCGGCATAACCTTCTACCAGGTAGCAATTATCCTCTTCACGTATCGCTTTTTTAGCGAAGAATAATCCGTAAAGAACATTGGATTTATGGTAAATATCGCTTTCCGGCGAATTGACATATTTAGGAACCGCTTTATCCGTTTTTAGCGTACGTCCGCCAAAACCAATTACACGTCCGGTAAAACTATGGATTGGAAACATAACCCGGCCACGGAAACGGTCATAGAATTTTTCATTTTCCTTGCGGATAGTTAACCCGGTTTCTTCTAAAAATTCAATGGCATAACCTTCGGATATTGCTTTCTGGGTTAAAGCATCCCAAACATCGGGCGAATAACCCAATTCGAATTTCTTAATGATATCATCGCGGAAACCGCGTTCTTTAAAATAAGCCAGACCAATGTTTTTACCTTCTTCGCTTTCCCATAGTTGTTGCTGAAAAAACTTACCTGCCCATGCAGAAACAATGTACAAACTCTCACGCCTGTCATTTACCGCCTGCTCTTCACGGGTATTTTCAACCTCTTCAATTTCAATGGTATATTTATCCGCCAGGTAACGCAAAGCTTCGGGGTACGAGGCTTTTTCATGATCCATAATGAAACGGACCGAATCGCCGCCTTTACCACATCCGAAACATTTGTAAATTCCTTTACTTACCGATACATGGAATGAGGGGGTTTTCTCATTATGGAAAGGGCATAAGCCAATTAAACTCGTTCCACGTCGTTTTAAAGATACAAAATCGCCAACCACATCCTCAATGCGGGAGGTTTCAATGATTTTATCGACGGTTTCCTGAGGGATCAATGTATTATGAATTGGTTTTATCAAAAGTAAGAATTTGATTTATATGCAAAGTGCTATTATTTAAATTGCCAATCTCTTATGTTTGTACTTATAAACACACTCTAACATATTATACTATTAAATAAGGGCTGGGTAGACAGAACGGCGGGCCGGGAGTATGGCCTGTGAGTGGAAGCTTCGTTCTGTCTTGATTTTTTGGTTACTTTTTCATCAAGGAAAATTGCGAAGCAATCATGAATACCAATAAAAAACAAATAAAAGTGAATAACGTAACATGCCCCCGCGGCATAGAGCGGACAGCGTAAAAGAGGGTTACAAGCAAGGCTTCTAATTCTAATTAAGTGATACTGTATAAAATTTAATCGAACAACACATATATTATCTTATTAAAAACTCTCTCTCATAAACTGTTATGGATATTGAATCAATTCGTGAATATTGTTTATTAAAACCCGGGGTTACAGAAGCTTTCCCCTTTGATAATGAAACCCTGGTTTTTAAGGTAATTAAGATGTTTCTTATTATCGGCCTTAATAATTCTGGTTTTATGAATGTAAAATGTGATCCCGAAGAAGCCATTTTATTACGCGAAGAGTATGAAGAAGTTCAGCCAGGCTATCACATGAACAAAGCTCATTGGAATACGGTAAATATTACGGGCAGACTCACCGATAAACAATTAAAAAAAATGATCGATAATTCTTACGACCTGGTTGTGAAGAGTCTTCCCAAAAACAAAAGGGCAATATTATCCCAATAAATATCATCATTAATCATAATACATTGATAAAGGTTTGAAATTTGTTGCTTTGATAAACAAATTCAGCATTTGATGATATATTTGTGGCCTCGCTCACAATTGATGAACAAAATATACTTCTTATTATTTCTTATGGCAACTTTCCAATCAGCCTCAGCCCAGCTAACGCCTTTTGAGCGGAGTTCAACTAAAAATGAAACGGCAACCTATTCGGAAATTATTTCATTTTACACCACTTTAGATCAGAAATACGATCAAATGAAAATGTTCACTTGCGGATTAACAGATATTGGTAAACCCCTGCACTTAGTGGTACTTTCAAAAGATAAGGTTTTTGATCCAACAATCATACGTAAGCAAAACAAACGGATCTTATTAATAAATAATGGTATTCATCCCGGGGAACCGGAAGGTATTGATGCCAGTATGATGCTTGCCCGAGATCTTTTAGAAAAGAATAAACTCCCCAATGATGTGGTAATTTGTATCATCACGGTTTATAATATTGATGGATGCCTGAACCGTGGTGTTTCCAGGGTAAACCAAAACGGGCCCGAAAGTTATGGCTTTAGAGGGAATGCGAAAAACTTAGATCTGAACCGCGATTTTATTAAAACGGATTCTAAAAACTCCTATTCTTTCCAGGAAATCTTTAATCAATGGCAGCCTGAAATTTTTATAGATAATCATACCAGCAACGGAGCGGATTATCAATATGTAATGACTTTAATTGAAGCCCAAAGAGATAAGCTCAATCCTGTTTTATCTAAATTCATGACTACTGTTTTTGAACCTGAATTGTATAGTCAGATGAAGTTGAGTGGTTTTGAAATGACGCCTTATGTAGAACATGAAGATGAAACTCCTGACTCGGGGATTACTGCATTTTTAGAAACACCACGTTTTTCTACGGGTTATGCTGCCTTACATAATACCATTGGTTTTATGCCCGAAACACACATGCTTAAATCATTTGAAAAACGGGTTTATTCGACTTATGAGTTAATGAAACATGCCATTAATATTACCCAGAAACAAGCTAAAGAATTAAGTAAGATTAAAGCACAGGCTGATGCGGAGGTTAAAGATCAAAGATCGTTTGCATTACAATGGAAATTAGATAAAAGTAAGTTTGATACTATTTTATTTAAGGGTTTTGAGGCCAAACATAAAGCCAGCGAGATTAGTGGTTTAAACCGTTTGCATTATGACAGGAATTCTCCATTTGAGAAGAACATCAGACTTTATAATTCTTACCGACCAAGCGTATTGGTAGAAAAACCCATTGCTTATATTATACCTCAGGCCTGGCAAAAAGTTATTGATTTGCTTAAAGTAAATGGTGTAGAAATGAAACGGCTGACAGCAGATACTAAGCTCGAAACGGAAGTGTATTATATTACAGATTATAAATCTACCCAAAAACCTTATGAAGGGCATTATTTTCACAGGGATATTAAACTTGATTCGGTTAAGCAAACCATTAATTTTTATGAAGGCGATTATGTGGTTTATGTCAACCAGACTAAGAACAGGTATATTGTAGAAACATTAGAACCGCAGGGAGTCGATTCTTTCTTTGCATGGAACTTTTTTGATTCGGTATTAGGGCAGAAAGAAGGTTTTTCGGCTTATGTTTTTGAAGATGAAGCCGCGGGATTATTAAAGCAGAATCCCGAATTGCGTAAAAAACTGGAAGATGAGAAGTTGATTAAACCTGACTTAGCGAAGAGCGCCGCTGCGCAATTAGACTGGGTTTATAAAAACTCTCCATATTATGAAAAATCATATCTTCGTTACCCTGTTGCACGCTTATTAAGTAACACCAAATTAAATTTAAAATGATCCAGAACTATATAACGGATACCCCGGTTGCAAGCGTCATTTTCCTGATCACTATAGTTACCAGTTTGTATGCTTTTTATAACCCGCCTGTTTATGGTAAGTTTATGCTGCATCCCTATAGTGTTAGTCGTGGCGAACGCTTGTATTCATTAATTACCAGCGGTTTAATTCATAAAGACTGGGGGCATTTATTTATGAATATGCTTTCCTATTATTTTTTCGCTTTTTACCTTGAAAAAACCTTTGCTTCTTTAAGCTCTTGGGGCCATGTTCAATTTGCTTTATTGTATGTAGTGAGTATTGTTTTAAGTGATATTACTTCTGTTTATAAGCATAAAGATCATTTTTGGTTCAATAGTTTAGGCGCATCAGGGGCGGTTTGTGCAGTAGTATTCAGTTATATTTTATTCTATCCTTTAACCAAACTGATTATTTTACCTATTCCCATTCCAATCCCGGCGGTTTTATACGGGTTTTTATTCCTGGCTTATTGCTGGTATTCTTCGCGTAATTCCAGCGATAACATTAACCACGATGCTCATTTTTACGGCGCTATAACCGGAGTTATTTTAACCATTATTTTTTATCCTAATGCCATTGCTTATTTTATTGCTACCTTAAGCGAAGCCAGGTTTTAAGAAGGTAGTGGAATGGTATCTGCAGGAATAAATTCTTCTGATCCATCCAGTAAATGAGTCATTGGATTTTCCGGGTCTTTAAGAATTTCGAATAGGGTAAAACCCCAGGGTTTCCAAAAATTTTCCAGAACCTGGGCGTAAGTTTTGTTTTGCCAGTTATCAAATAAGGGTTTATTACTCGTACCCCTTAGCGACATTGGCTCTATATAAACTGCTTCATCTGTAGATATAATGGTATATTCCGGCAAACGGTTAAAAAGGTAGTTGGAATAGAAAAACTTTGCACAGAGTTCTTCGTACTGAATAGGATGAAGTGTTTGGTCTTTTACTTTATCTAATAAAGTCTTATGATAAACAGAATTAGTCAGGTTATCCTGCAAGCAAGCGATAATACCAAAATCTTTTAGTCCCAAAGAAAAAGTTAAAGTATTAATTTCATCACGGTAATTAAAGTTATCAGTAGCATTATTTACTTTAAAAACATGAATGGTAAAGGGTAAACTGCCTTCAAACACCAGGGGGTTTGTAAGCGATTGAAGCATCACATGCAGGTTAGTAAATTTATGGATCAATCCCTGTGATAAAACAAATTCTTCACCTGGAACTTGCTGCTGGTTGATCCCTATCCTGATCTCATTGAATAAAATGCCATAAACCAGTTTAGCGATCCATTGAAAAAGTTTCAGTTTGGGGAGTTTATTAACTTCTGCATACCCGGCTAAAAATGCTTGTTCAATCTCCTCTTCAAGCGGGGTTATGATCTGTTCAAAAATTAAAGGATCACAGGGTAATTTCAGATCACCGTAGGTAGATATGCTTTCATCAAGCAATTTAAAAGATTTATTTCGCAGATCATAACGTTGCATTAATCCTAAAGGGAAAACAGATATCTCTTCATCTGCAGCTTGCAATTTTCTCCCGCTTATAAAGCAAACGTTTTTACTAAAATTCAGGTTAGTAAAAGGATTATAAAGACTGATGGCCATACCAGGCAAAGGTAATAAACCAATGGTTTTATCAATGCTTACTTATAGTCTGTTTCTTAGCAGGAGAGTCAAGTCCTTTTAAATACTTTTGCAGATGGATTAGATTTACTTTGCTCATTTTAAGTTCATATTTAGATGTGATCATATAAACACAAATTCCTGAGAGATGAGAAGTTATTAGAAACAAAGGAAAACCAAAAACGATTTTGATCATTAAATAATCATATACACTTCAAAAGCTTTCTTTCACTTACCTTCAACTTTGCAAGCCGGAATATGTCTTACCGGAAAATTACATGAATTTGCGATGAAGCACATTTTATTAGCATCTTTATGCAGTTCATTTGCTTTCTTAATTTGTGCCTGATCAGTAATTGTCACCATTGGTCGTAAAACAACCTCTGTAAAGCGTCCGCCATTCTCTGCGGTTTCCTGCATGGTTCCGCTTGCATGATCTTTATAGTCGACCACAATTATATTGTTGATTGAACATAAATGCAAATACCATAACATGTGGCAACCTGATAATGATGAAAGTAAAAGTTCTTCAGGATTCCATTTAGAATTATCGCCAAGAAATACAGGGTCTGATGAAGCTAAAATATCTGGTTTGCCTGCAATGGAAATAACATGATTACGTTCATACAATCTATAATCTTTTGTCCCCACCCCCTTATTACCTGCCCATGTTATAGTTGCTTTGTAATGATGTTCTTTTGCCATAAACAATTGCTAATGTTATATAAAATACCAGTATAGGTTGCTAACCCTTACTTATCATTCTTATGGAAAACCATCCCAATAAAATAATAATTAATCCCATAACTACCCATAACCAGACTTTATTTTGAAATAGCGGAGCTGATCCGGGGATTAGACCATTTATTATTTTCTGCTCATTTCCTATGGATAATTCTGTTAAGTTAGCGGGAATTTTATCTGTAAACTGTTCTATATCATAATAGGGTTTAGACGCACCTTTATTTCCATATACCAGGTAATATTTTGCCGGTTGTGTAAAACGGGCCAACAGCGTATGAACATTTCCTTTTACAGTAATTGAGTCGATCCGCAAAGGTTCATTATCATCATTAGTAATGATAATCCTGATTTTACCCGATATAGTGTTTACGAATTTGAATTCATTTTTTTCTACTGAACTCAGCATACCCGACGTTATAGTATTGAAATTATATATCCACCCCTTTTGAGTTTTAACACTATCTACCAAATATTCAATACTAATTGGACGGTAGTAGTCAAAGGTATTATGTACGGCGAGTTTTAAATAGGAAACAGGAACTGACGCCGGTAATTCTACATCTATGACAGTCTGTTTTAATTTCCTTTCTTGTATGGTTTTAACTGCTTTAGCCTGATAGGTTTTGTATACACCATTAACTACTTTTTGTTCAGCTATTTTTGCGGATAATAAATCAGGTTTTTCTTTACTCTTAATCAGTAAGCGAAGGAAGCGATATTTTGCATCAGGAAACGTAAGCTTGGTAAATTGATAATCTGTCAGCTGATTTTTTATAGATAAAATACGATAATCTTCTGCAATCGTAAACCATTCCTGCTGGTTTTGACTTCCTTCTACTATTATTTTCCAGTCAAAATTCTGTTGTTTAAAATCTAATACTACCTGGTTAACCGGCTCCGATGACTGAATTTCAAAAGTATAATAATAGCCATTCTGGTTGCCGGATTGATTAATAAGTTTAAACTGAATTTCCTTTTGCGTAGCTTTCTCTTCCGAAAGTTGTAAAAGAAATGGGGCTTCCACGGTATCCTTCTTTTCAGTAATTCCGAAAATTCTAAGATCAGCAAAATCAGGGCTAACCTTTCCGAATAATTCATCAGGCAGTATTATTTTATGCCAGGTATCAGCTACTCCCTTAAGCTCTCTTTTATAGTTATATTCCTTTATCTGTCCAATGGATATAAGGGAATAGAATAGGAAAAAACAGGTAAAATATATCTTAGCTTTCATTTTCTTTGGATATCAGATTTTTGTACTTATTATAAAGGAATGAAATGATTAAAAGTAATATTCCCAAGGATACAAACACGATAGTTTTTGCAATAGTATTGAGATCAGCAATATCATAAATGAACAGTTTGATCAGAGTTACTGTAAAAAGTATAATTGCCCCGATACGCAAATGCTTTTTATTCTTCCAAATCCCCAGGATGATTAAAAATAAAGAATAAACTCCCCAAAGGATACTTAATCCAAGTTTATAAGAACCGTTCATATTCATCATATTCATTAATGTGACCAGTTCATTACTAACCATGCATATCACGGAAATATGAAGTAAAAAGTCAAAAGGAATTTTCAGATTAAAAGACCCGGTTTTTATAAAGTCCTGCTTAAGATACTTGTAAGTGGAGGTTAATATCAGCGCTACCAATGCAAAAGAAATGTACCTGATACCAATATTAAAATAACTTGTGTTATAATATTGCGGAAGAGTTTGATCCAGATAGCTTTCCCTAAGTTCTATAAATATAGGTATACCCTGGATGAGAAATATAACCACTGTCAAAGCATTTAGACCAATGTTTATAACACCCAAAGCAGTATTTCTTAGTTTTTTTATATTCACCCAAGATAAAACAGATAAAAAGAAAAGGGAATAATTAATGATCCATACAGATCTAAAATACCGCAAATCATAATTAAAATAATCATCGAAATATTGAGGGTCTGCAGCAACCTTTATCTTAATGATAGAATCAGTATACAACTGATCCCAGTATGTAGCAATTTCTATTCTGAATGAATAATAAAGTACAGCTAACAAAATTGCAGGAGCACAAAAGTTAACGATAGGGCTTAATAATGATACCTGTTTTTTAGTATTATTCACATAATTAATGAAGGTGAAAAATCCAATAAACAATAAAGAGCTCAGGAAATTGATATTCAATAAGGGTTTTATCCTTGTTTCAGGCTGTCCGGAAATATAAGTACCATAATTAATTTGCCAGTCATGCACAATACTGAAAAAAGCTAAGAGCATTAGGGCATAAGATAGCTTTTCATAGAATGGAACATTCTTAGTTCTCCCAATCCAGAATAATAAAGCCGCTTCAGCTGCCCATAATAAGGTTACCCAGTTTCCGCTCAGTTGTACCGGTATGGCTATAGTAATAAAAACAAGTACTAATCCTGCAATAAGGAAAAACACATTCCGGTCAGCAAGTTTTTGCCTATAGATTAATGTACTTACTAAAAAGTGTATGAGTGCATTACATAAGGTAAATACCCCCAATAACTCCCGCCCTGTTTTGTGTTCGCTTAAAATAACATAGCCCAAACCATAAAAGACAAAGGAATTGGCCAATAGCAATAATACATCTTCTATCTGAAATTTTTGTTTCCGGATCAGTTTATAGGCCAGAAAGATTAAGTAAAAAGTCGCAAAGAAAACAGATAAGAATATTAGTGATAGTGCAAAGTGTATATTAACCTGATAATTAAAAATGTACCAGGAAAAAAATATGGCCCAGGTAAGTAAAAAGGAAACATAATAAAGTGGTTTCCAGTATTTTTTAAAGGCAAGGATAAGAATACCTATATTAATAACAGTGATATAACTGAATAATATAGCCACTTGCCCGGAGCCTTCACTTAATAAAAACGGAACGGCATAAGCGCCAACCAAGCCGATATGCGCAATAACCTGCTTGTTATAATTAATAGCGGCAACTACTGTAAATCCCGTGAAAACAACCATCAAAGCAAAAGCGAAAACCTGGGGTATCAAACCATAAAAGCTATAAGCCGAATAGGTAATAAAGTATAAAATAGCTATGGCACCGCTAACCAAAACAGCGCTATAGTTTTCATACTTCATCTTCAGTTTTATACCAAACCCGAGCAAGCCTAAACCCATCAAATATCCCAGGATAATTCTTGTCAGCGGACTTATTAACTGGTGTTCAATAGAATATTTTGCACCTATAGCAACCCCAATGATAGTTATGGCAATCCCTATTTTATTAATCAGGTTTTCACCAATAAACTTCTCAATATCAGATTTTGCCTTAGGCGGTTTAGTAATAATAAAGGGTGAATTTACAGACTCATCTTTATTCTTTACAGGTGGTAATATGGGAGTATAAACTGTTTCAACTTTTTCCTGTACTGGTTTTGTAATTGTTTGCTGCTCTTCTCTAATTATTGGGGGTTCAACAATTATCGGGGGTTCAGCATCCGGAGATTTCAGATTATTGATTTCTACCTTTAAATCACTTATTTCCTTTTGAAAAGAGTCCTGCTTTCTCAAAAGAATTTCCAATTTGTCAAGCAGTAGGTTTATTCTATCCGGATTTTCAGTCATATATTATTTTTATACCTCTTTAAAGTTTAGAAGGTTTAATTATTTTCAACCAGTTTCTTTATTTCAACTAATATGGGGTTCCAACCTTCGCCATTATTATAAGCCTCTTGATACCTTCTTTCACCTTCGGCAACAGTGTTATAATCGCCTTGTGTTACGGTTAAAACGGTTTGATCATTTTCAGTGGACAAACTATAAGTTACTGTAAGATAATTCTCAGAAACATCATCAATAGTTGAATGAGGATCAATAGTAGTATAAGCTAAAAACTTATCAGGTTCTATACTGATAATATTACCCTTTACAAAAACCATTTCTTTACCTTCATGCTCGCCTTTCCACAATAAACAACTTCCTTCTTTCCAGTCAGAAACTGTTTCACATCCAAACATATATTTCCTGGTCTGTTCAGGATTTGTTAAAGCATCCCAAACCTTTGCAGCAGGGGCATTAATAGTGATGCTGTTTTTTACAATTAAGGCTGTATTCATTTTCTTTACTGATTAATGTTTATGTCTCTTATTTATTCTCTAAAATTTCTGTTAATATCGGATAATATTAAAAAGAAAATTACATCTATAAAAATGTAAAGATATTACTTTTATATTTCCTGAAGCAAACCAGAAAGGTCAAGAACTTTAGTATACATATCTAAAGATCCATCCGGTTTTTCAGGCCAGTTCTCCCTGGGTTTATCCCAATATAACTCTACCCCGTTTCCGTCCGGATCATCAAGATACAATGCTTCAGAAACACCATGATCTGCAGAACCTGTAAGCGGATAATTTGCTCCCATTAGCCTGTCATAAATAATTGCCAGGTCTTTTCTGGTAGGATATAAAATAGCGGTATGAAATAACCCGACAGTATTGACAGATGCAGGAGCTGAATGCTTACTATACCAGGTATTTAAACCAATGTGATGATGATATCCTCCGGCAGAAATAAATGCCGCATCGGCGCCATACCTCGTCATCAGTTCAAACCCTAAAAGTCCGCAATAAAACTCCAGGGAACGTTCAAGGTCTGCAACCTTTAAATGCACATGACCAATACGTGTTTGCTGGGGGATTGTATACTTACTATTTATATCCATTTGTGAGGTTAAGTGCTGTTATCAGGTCTTTGTATTATTTTCGGATTCAAAATTTACTTTCCATTCTTTAAAATACTCCGTAATAATGCTGTCAATGTTGCTTCTGTCTGCATCCCCCCAATTCCATTGCACCTCCGAATATTTTAAATCATCCTTGGCAAAATATAAAGCAGAAAAGTCATAGAGGTATGGTGCATAATCCAGTTCATAACATATATTCTTTAAAATATCCAGCACTAAAAAAGACTCCGTTTCTCCGTTTAATCCTTTCCCAATTAAATAATAAACATAGTTCTTTATTACCTGCTCCTTGTCCGAATAGTCGATTTGCAATTCTTCCAAAACTTTGTTTGTCAAGTCATGGAATTCAAACTGATTATAAAATGGGCTTGGACTTATACCGGCAAGTATTACTAAATTTTCCGTGTCAAATCCCGCCATCATCATTTCAAATGCCCAGTCAACCCAAACCTTGTCAAAGTGACGATTTAGTACCTTATATGCTAATACTTCAGCTGTTGATTGGACTGGTTCCATTCTATTTCTCTGTGTTCGGCTTTATCAATGCTAATACTGCTACATGTATCTCCTGAACTTACTTAACTTTCGTCTTTAAAAGTTTAATCAAATTTGTTAAACCACTTAAAGTTCCCTTATAATAATCCCCTTTTTTATAGCCGGGAATAAAATACTTGTCTATAATATTTTTTGTCTCCGCGTCCGAAATAAGTTTCTCTATTCCATATCCATTCTGAATTCTCATTTTTCTATGCATTCGGGAAATACCTATTAATATTCCATTATTCTTATCTTTTTCCCCTACACCCCAGGTATTAAACATCTGCAAAGTAAATTCATCAAATTCTTCCTTACTGGTATAAGTGCTATCAAGCGTTACAATGGTAATTTCAATCCCTGTTTGTTTCTTAAAATTTTTGATGATGGTAGTAAAAGAAACTTCCTGTTTAGGTGTAAAAAGCTTTTCATAATCATTTACCCAGCCTGTCGGTTTGGGCATACTATCCAAAACTGTGTAAGTACGGGGAGAAATTTTGTTTATACTCCTGGTGTTTTTGGCAATTATTTCCGCCTCACAATAGAAATTTAGCGCAATAAAAATAGTCAGGCTTAGGGTTAATGTACGTCTCATTATTATTATAAAATTGGGCTTAAGTTGTTTGTATATGAAATAGTGTTAAGTATTATTATTCACTTTTTGGCCAACTATATTCCAATAGATACTATGAACCCATAAGATGGAAAAGCATCTATACCTGAGAGATTAAATACTAATCATTATAAAAAGATTGTTAAATGAGGTTCATTACCTGGTTAACTGCTTGACTCTTTCTCTATACCCTGAGGAATATCTATCTGAACCAAATTTTTGCTGAAACTTCTCAATATCCTGTGACTTATATTCTTCCACTATCTTTTTCTCAAAAGCAGGAGTAAGTATATCGCATCTGCCCACAAATACCCTTTTAGTTTCGGCAGGCATAGGCTTTATATCCAATGGTAACAGCTCATTTACCAAACTTTCAGGTACTATCCAGAAAACCCTAAGTCCTGCACGTTCAAAATAACTTTTTTCCCAGGTTGCCAGCATACATTCTGCTTCATCTTCATACAATCCGGCATTAACTAAGGCTTCTTTAAAAACTTTAAAATCGGCTTTTGGAGACGAATCAGATAAGTTTACCTTTTGTGATTGATTAGAAGATAAACCTCCAGACCACCAGCATATAGCCCCTGAATTTGTTTTTTCATACACAAATACAAAAGGTATTTTATCATTTCCTTTATTTTCAATAGATAATTCCTTTTCATTATTAAACTTTACATGTATAGGCACAGTGAAATTAGCAAGGCCCCGGTAAAACAGAAATTTTTCTGTATCACCATTAGATTGAATAAGATTAGCTTTCGTATTTCTTGGTGTTACCCATGTTTTAGTTTCTTTATTTTTTGGATTTGAATAAGCAGCCCTTGAATTTGGAGCAAGTACAGTAGCCTTCCAATTGATCCAGCCATTATAACCTTTGGAAAAATCATTTTCTTTATAAAGATCTGGGGGCATTTCTCCCGCAGTGCGCTGCGGGTACCATTGGCTAATACTTCCTTTTGGAAATTTAACATTTACCTCTACCTGCTGTTTCTTATCAGAGTAAAAATAAATAACAGGTGTTTCCATTTTTACATTCACATTTAAAGCACTTTTATGTCCTTTTCCGAGCTTCTCTTCATACGGATAGGCATCATGTACAAAGCTTGGCAATTTTTCTTCTTCTTTATTAAGCCCGTTAAGCCTCGTTCCGTCACTTCCATGCAAAGTGGTAAAAGTACCCCATTCATGCGCTACAAGAGGTTTTTCAGGAGAATAAAAACTAAGCAAGCAAATGGTACTTATACTGAGTACTGCTAAACCAATAGAAATTCTTTTTTTCATAACTTTTTAGTTTTCTTAAAGATAAATATTTTATAGCTAAATAACTACAAATTCTGTTCCATATTTTAGCAGGAAAATTTTTTTATTAATAATATTTAATAAAAAGCTAAATTTTTTTAATATATTAAAAGTAAGACGGTATAACAGACAGAAATTTATTTTGCATAACATGCTTAAATATTTATAATTATTTATCAAGATCTCATATTAACTTTCAGCACCATCAGATTAATAATAAAATAATACAAGTTCCTTACAAACTAATGAATAAATAGTTTAAACAGCTAATTAAGGAAGAGCATCTAATAAAGAGTGTAGATATGAATTTATATTAGGAAGAAGAATTATTAGGTATTACCAATAAATTTCTAACATCTCATATCCCAATACCTATTTTTCTGTTAAAATATGTTAATCCTTAGTTTTTGACGTTTAAAAGGATAAATTTGCAGAAGATGAAACTAAAATACCTCTTTCTATTACTTGCGGTACTCTTTATCGCCTGTAATTCATGCAAAAAAGACGCTGCTGTTGATCCTCAAAAGCAATTAGCTGCTGATGAAGTCCTGATCAAAGACTTCCTTGCTAAGAATAGCATCACAGCCAGTCGCCATGAAAGCGGGGTATATTACCAGATCATAGCCGCTGGAGACGGGCATCTAATCTATAGTGCAAATACAACAGTTAGTGCAAAATATACCGGCAGATTATTAAACGGAACCGTATTCGATCAGTCGACCAATACACCTATAAATTTTAAATTAGGCGAGGTCATTCAAGGCTGGCAGATTGGTATTCCCCTCATCCAAAAAGGTGGAAAGATCAGGCTGTTTATCCCTTCAGGATATGGTTACGGACCAAATGGGTCAGGCCCGATACCCGCTAATGCCGTGCTTGATTTTGATATAGAACTGGTAGATGCCACCAATTAAACAACCATACTCATGAAACTCTTCAACTATATTTTCGCCGCCTTACTGCTTTCAGCAGTAGTGATGAGCTGTAAAAAAGAATATGAAACCATAGAAACCCTTGATGCCAGGAACATACAGGAATACATAAAAGCCAATGGCTTAACCATGCAGCAGTATGAAAACACAGGCATCTACTATCAGGTTATTATCCCCGGAACTGGAGCGGAAATGAATTATTCTGACCAGATACCCTCTATATATTCCATACGCTCTTTAGATGGCAAGTATGTAGATACTGACAGCCTTAAATTGGGGAATAGAGTTTATAGCTATTTAGGCTATTACAATCCTGAAGGCATCCGCCTGGTATTAAAAGAAGTCTTAAAGAACAGGGGCGGCTCTGTGAGAGTGATTATTCCATCCCGCCTGGCTTTTGGAAAGAAAGGCAGTGGAAATATCCCCGGTAATGCATCCCTTGACTTTATTGTTAAAACACTGGATGAAACCAAACTGCCCGAATACGATGACCTTTCCATCAATAAATACTTACAGGCCAACAGCCTCACTGGTTTTACTAAATCAGCCAGCGGATTATACTATAAAATAGCCGATGCCGGAACCGGAAGCCCCATCACAGTAGACTCTGTAATAACCGCGGAATATACCGGCAAACTATTAAACGGAAGCGTGTTTGACCAAACCAGTACAGGCGCAGGCGCTACCTTCCGCTTAAGCGATCTTGTTGAAGGATGGAAAGAAAGTGTTCCATTAATAAAACAAGGGGGAACCATCCGTATCATTGTCCCATCAAAATTAGGCTATGGTTTACCCGGAAGCACAGCGGTACCCCCATTTTCCAGCTTAGATTTTAATATCAAAGTGACTAATGTAAGTCAGTAAGTTAAGGCCTTTTTAAAAGCCTTTAACGTACGTTCCCTTGCAAATTTGTGATCAACAACAGGTTCAGGATATTTAAAAGGATCATCAAACTCAGGTATCCATTTCCTGATGTATTTCAATTCAGGGTCAAACTTCTTAGTCTGCAGCTCAGGACTAAACACCCTGAAATAAGGCGCAGCATCATTCCCCGATCCCGCTGCCCATTGCCAGCCACCCACATTACTCGCCTGTTCGTAATCCAGTAATTTTGAGGCAAAATAAGCCTCCCCCCATCGCCAGTCTATGAGTAAATGCTTAACCAGAAAACTCGCGGCAATCATCCGGACACGGTTATGCATAAAGCCCGTGGCATTAAGCTCCCTCATTCCCGCATCCACAATCGGGTATCCCGTTTTCCCTTCACACCAGGCCTTAAACTCCGCTTCATTATTTCGCCATTCTATCCGGTCATAATCAGGCTTAAACGCCTTATTAACCGTATGCGGGAAATGCCATAAGATCATGGCGTAAAAATCCCTCCAGATCAATTCAGTCAGCCATGTTTTTTCATTAGCCTCACAGGCGCTCCCGGCCAGGTCACGTATACTTACCGTACCAAAACGCAAATGCACACTAATGTGTGAAGTCCCCCTGATAGAAGGAATATCCCTCGTCAGGTGATACCTGTCCAATACATTCTTATACTCTTTATCAGGAAATACCAACTTACTCCTCTTAAAGCCCATACTTTCCAGTAAAGGCAAAGGGGACAAATGACTTTGATATAAATGAGAAAGATAGTCCTCCGAAGGATAAGGCTTCAAATAAAAATCATTCAGCTTCTCCAGCCATTTCCTTTTATAAGGAGTAAAAACAGTATAAGGGTTACCATCATCCTTTTTAACCTCATCCTTCTCAAAGATCACCTGATCTTTAAACGTATGGAAGCCAATACCTCTTTCCGCGAACTTAATCCGCAGCCTCTCATCACGATTACGGGCATAAGGTTCATAATCCTGATTGGTGTATACATTAGCCACATCATATTCAGTAATTATCTCCTCCCATGCCTTATCAGGAAAATTATATTTAACCAATAGTGATGAACCATACCTGCTTAGCTCCTCGTTTAAGTCGCTTAAAGATTGATGAATAAAAGTAACACGTGCATCATCCTCTTCAAGCTGGTCTAAAATGTCCCTGTCAAAAATAAAAACAGGCATGATGGGTAAACCCGATCTCAAAGCATGGTATAATCCCGCATTATCATGTAAACGCAGATCTCTTCGAAACCAAAAAATGTTTAGCCTTTGCTGATTATCCATAGATATTCTTTAAAGCATCTTTCAAATTCGGGTGTTTAAACTGAAAATCCGCGGATTGTATCTTGTTTGCCGATACTTTAGTACTCCCTAACACAATGGTCGCCATCTCCCCCATAACTAATTTGAGAGCAAAAGCTGGCACATGTGGCAACCAGAGCGGTTTGTGCAATTGTGCTGCAATGGCTTTAGTCAGTTCTTTATTAGTTGCCGGCTCCGGCGAAACCATATTAAATACCCCGCTTAATTCCTTGTTCTCCAATGCAAACTC
This sequence comes from Daejeonella sp., assembly GCA_049660965.1. GTDB lineage: Bacteria > Bacteroidota > Bacteroidia > Sphingobacteriales > Sphingobacteriaceae > Daejeonella. The sequence goes on from JBASZP010000128.1 coordinate 16,596, forward strand.
ATACATCCTGATGGCATCTTCTATATGTATCCATGACATCCACTGTTTACCTGACCCAAGTACAGCGCCAAACCCTAACTTAACAGGCCCTGCGATCTGCACTAATGCCCCTCCCCTTTTATCCAGCACAATGCCTGTTCTCAGTTTTACTATTCTTAAACCCAATTCTGCGCCTTCATCTACAGCTTTCTCCCCTTCAACACAGGAGTGAGCTAAAAAATCATGCGCAGGTTTACTCTCTTCCGTTAACAATTCATCCCCCCTGTCGCTATAATATCCCGTTGCCGAAGCAGAAATGACCGCTTTTACAGTATGTGTATCTTTATTCTTTAACAGTTCATAAATAAGGCGAATAGATTCAGTGCGGCTTTCAATAATTTGTTGTTTACGCTTTTCGGCCCACCGCTTATCTGCAATACCTTCACCTGCCAGGTGAATGATAGCCTCTACCCCATCCAAACATTCAAGGTCTGTCTGCCGTTTATAAACATCCCATTTAAACGTTTTAATCTTCGGGTTTTCAGGCTGCTCATCTTTACGGCTAAGCAGGTGGATATGATAGCCTTTTAAAAGAAGTAACTGGGTTAAAGCCTGGCCAATTAATCCGGTTCCACCGGTAAGCAGAATTGTTTTGTTCATACGTTTATACTAATACCTTTTTAATATCTTTGGTTCAATAAAATTCATTGGTTTAATTCTATAATCTCTCAATCTGCATACACATAAGCTGCATTCATGTTATACGCTAAACATCTATTTATCTGCGCTAACCAAAGATCAGCAGGAGCCCGGGTTTGTTGCGGAGAAGAACGGGGTTTGGCCTTAGTAGCAGCATTTAAAAAACAGATTAAAGATAGGGGTTTAAATACTAAGATCAGGGCACAGCGTGCAGGATGTCTGGAAACCTGCGAACTCGGCCCCAGCGTGGTGGTTTATCCCGAAGGAGTTTTTTACGGCAAAGTACAACTAAGTGATGTTACAGAAATTGTGGAAGAGCATTTACTAAACAACCGGGTGGTTGAACGCCTGGTGATGAACTTTTCAGAACTGGCTGAACTCAAAAATCTTAAAGGCTGATATAAAGTATAGAAGCTATAACTCCAAACTCTTAGCTGTTGATATAGTTTTCTAATTGTTCTATTGTTCGTTTTTGTTCTTCGATAACAAATTTTACCGCATCCCCTATAGAGATCATCCCTGCAACTTTCCCGTTTTCTATAACAGGTAAATGGCGGATGTGTTTATCCGTCATGATTTCCATACACAGATCAATAGTGTCTGCTAAGCCTATAGTGAGCAAGGTAGGCGTCATTACCTCTTTAATGGCTGTTTCTTTTGATGATTTTCCCTGTAAAACTATTTTACGGGCATAATCACGCTCAGTAAAAATACCTTTGAGTTCTTCATTCTCAATAATTAGCAGAGCGCTTATATTCTTTTCCATCATTAATTTTAAAGCTTCCAGCACTGAAGACTCTGCACTAATGGAATAAATGGCTGAATTTTTTCTTTGCAGAATGTGTTTTACACTTTTCATAACATCAAAAATTAGTATGATTAAAATTAGCTAAACTTTTTGAATATCCTAAGATTATGCATCTTACAATCCGGAAAAATAATCATATCCTTTTTCTGCCCAATAATCCGGCGGGCGTTCATTGCTGAAATATAAAGTCCCTATACGTTTAATGCTTTTTACACCATACTTTACAGGAATAATTAATCTCAGCGGAAAACCCTGATCCATAGGCAATGGTTTATTATTTAGTTCATAACATAATAGTGTTTGCGGATGCAGGGCGCTGGCCATATCAATACCTACATAATATTTTTTATCAGGAGTGCTAAGCCCGATATATTCCATTTGTGTTTGAGCTTTTAAACCATAATGTTTTGCAAAAACACTAAACTGTACACCCGACCAATGACTAACCTGGCTCCATCCTTCAATACATTTAAAATCAAATACCAGTTCTGTTTTAGGAAGTTTTTTAATATCATCCAGGGTAATAAATAAAGTATCTCCCGGCTTTCTTATCACTTTCATCTTCCAATTTTTCGGATCAAAGTTATTATCCATCCCGGCATCCCCGTTCACTCTCACTTCTTTGGCCGCTTTGGATTTCGGAAAAGTTTTCGCCAGGTTATTATCGCTGAGGGTTGGAGCAAAAATGGCTTCATTCTTATTCAAAGCCTTGCGTAATGTTTTCTGAATACCACTCTCCTGCGGCTGATGATATAACCATTTCCATGCGGAGTAGGTACTTATGGTTAATAATACAAAAATAGAAAAAGCAATAATTGTCCGCCTTCTAATCTGCTGCTCAATGGTACGGTTGGGCTTCTCAGTTTTTTTCATGATGTATTTTTGTTTCAGAGGGTATTTCTTTGATTTTATATACTTCAAAACCGGTTATCATTGCCCTGAAATTATTCCAGCCCGCAATAATTACCTGTACAATATGCACTATAAAAAAAAGTACGTAGCCAATAGTTAAAACAAAATGAATAATACGGGCAGTTTCATAACCTCCGCAAAGAGCTGTAAGCCAGTAAAACTGAACTGGTTTGTAAATAGCCATTCCCGTAATTACTGAACCAAAGCCCATCACAATAATAGCTGTGTATGCTATGCGTTGCGCCGCATTGTATTTATCTTTCGGTAATTCCATTCTCCGGATATGCAGATCATGAAGTATAATCTGAAAGGCTTGTTTAAAGGAATTCCGTTTAGGCAATAAGTAACGCCACTGACCTGAGAAAGCAGTATAAAGAACATAAAGAAATCCGTTAAGCATAAAGAACCACATAAATAAAAAGTGGAAAGCCATTCCTTCGGAAAGCCGGTGCGTTACATTTAACAGATCATAAAAAGATTGCGGGAAAAAGTGAAAGTATTCCTTGCCAAATAACTTGATTTTATAGGTATCACTTGCCCAATAAATTAATAAACCACTCCATATCATAATGGTTAGCACAGGAAAATTTACCCAGTGAAACCACCGGATTGCTAAAGGATGCTTTTCTTTAATAATTTTCATAAATCTCTAAAAATTTACTAATCTTTTGTAAATGTATATAATAGAGTTTTTACTTTATTAAAAAATGAATTTTAGACTCTTGTATTTTAAGATTATTTATAGTCATAATTGTAAAAATCCGAATTTATTGTATGGCTAATGAACTTATTGTAAGTTAACCACTTATTTGAATTCTCATAGAAAGAATAAAGGTAAAAAATTCATAATTTAGCCAGCTCATTAATGCGCTAATGAATACAATATTTGATTTTGAAAAACCTGTTGAAGATCTGCAATTACAAATAGACAAGGTAAAGCAGATTGCAGAGAGAACAAAAGTAGACATGTCTGCAACACTGGCGGAACTGGAAGCTAAACTTGCCGAAGCAAGGCAACAAGTATATACAAACCTTACGGGATGGCAGAAGGTACAAA
>JBASZP010000129.1:0-2653 GCA_049660965.1 Daejeonella sp.
GCGTTTATGAGTTTAATCATTGGGATGACAATATTTCAGAATTTATTTTCCCTAACCCTAAGTACGGAAAACTAAAGCCCAACCAAATACGGTCTAATGAAACACTTCCATATAGACTTATTAAAAATAATTTTGAGGAAAAATTCTACAACTATGTTATAGATGGTTCAATAGAAGTAGACTATAATAAACACGGACATTCACTTTTTTCAGCGGCATTACAAGCAGAGAATTTAAATGTTCTTAATTTTCTTATTCAAAAGAAAATTAAGAATTTTAATAACGTTGACTATGTGTTAAGAAATGTAAAGAGTGACGACATTAAAAGAGTTGCAGAAAAATATTATGAAGCGAATAAATAAAAACTGTGGCCCCTGCCTTGGTTCGTGTCTCACGAACCAATTTAAATCACCTCCCACAAGTCTTTTAAGAATAGAAGAATATTTATACTCATCGGTTTTTAGACAGTTGCATAATTCCGGTTCGTGAGACACGAACCGGGGCGGTAGAATAAAGCCCAACTTTAGTTCTTAATATTTAACTTTATCAAAAAGCCAGGCAGCGGTTCCGGCGGACGGAATTCTATTTCCCCACCATCGGCAATACCTGCTCGTTGTGCGTCACTTTAAACAGACATTGCGTATGAAACGACAAATTAAAAAATGGACACTTCGGTTGACAGCTTCTGCTCTTCTTATTACAGGGCTTTTGCTCATTATTGTCCTGAATCCAATTCTGACTTACGCCAATAAAACGACACATCGCAACTTTATCGTTTTTCATAATAAAACACTTGCCCCGACATTTTTAAACAAACTTGACCAAGCGACCGAACTTTTAAAAGCAAGTGAATTTTACAATCCAGACCTACACCTTGACATATGTCTGAATGACGGCTCAAAATATCCAAAAATTATACGAGCCATACAAGGACAAGCCTTTGCGTGGGGCTTCTATGATAAAGTTGTTCTGCAAGGAAATGCAAACTATAATGAAAATAATGTTGAACTAAATGGCTACAAATGGAATTTGACACAACTGTTGGCACACGAAATGACACATTGTTTGCAGTTTGACAAATTAGGATTTTGGAAATCAAAACCTATTGCTAATATCCCTAATTGGAAATGGGAAGGTTATGCAGAATATGTTTCCCGACAAAACGCAGACCAGAAAGACCTTTCAAAAAATATAGAACGACTCATTGCGACAGACAAAAATAATTGGGAAGTAATATTTAGTGACAGTACAATCGCACCAAAAGAGTATTACGACTATTGGACATTAGTTCAGTATTGTATTGACATCAAAAAAATGACTTACAAACAAATTCTTGCAGACACGACAAACCAACAAACTGTTAGACAAGAAATGATGAAATGGTATGAAAAGAACAAAAGCGAACACACAACATCGTATTGGCAATAGTGGGGCTGACAGTTGTAAACTCAACTTTTGCAACTCTATTGGGCGTTTGTGCAAATGTTGGGCTGACGTTTTTCAAATGCCCCTCCATCGCCAATACGCAAATCGTTGGCGATAATGCTAAGACACACCTTGTTATAATGGACATTCCAAAATTAGAAGAAGGCAAATGCAGTGTATTAATTGCAGAATATGCGACAGGAAATATTTTTAAACAAGACTTGACAATTTTTCTAAATGGACAGGATGAAGAGGAAGTCTTTAAAATATTCGAAGACTTTAGTAAGGCTCACGATTTCGTGATAAACCTTGTGACAGAAAAACCACAATTTGAGTGTTCAATATTTAATCATACTGGGCAACATTTATTAACTTATGACAAAACAGTAGAAAAAAGACATAATAAAGACAGTCAAATTTGACAAACAAAAAAAAATTGATTCAAAATATTGTATCCCTGCCCAATTTAAATCACCACCTCCGCTCTGGTTCGTGTCTCACAAACCAATTTTAGAGTTTATAATTTATAATGCTGACGTATATTTATGTTATAAGCGTAAGCATATAATAACAAGCAAATCTAATTATGCTTTCTATATTTCGACGAAAAAACAAATCAGTTTCGACAGAACAGGAATTTTGGAATTGGTTCTTAGTAAATAAGAAAAAAATAGAAGATTTTATTGATTCAGAGCATAACGATTATTCGATGTACAATCTTCTTACAAAAAAGATGAGAGCATATCATGACGAAATTGTACCAGAACTTACTAAGACCAAGGATGAAAAATATGTTTTAATAATTACACCAGATGGAATAAAAGCAGGAATTGAACCCACGAAAGCACTTGCTGCAGCCAAACCAGAGATTGACAATTGGATTGTCGAAAAATTTCGACAGCCCTGCGATGAAATTACACTTGAGTTCAAGGGCGTAAGGTACCCTTCGTCAGACATAGAAGTAGTTGCAAGGTTTGATAGTAAAAAAGAATTGGTAAATATTGACTTGTTCATAAGAAACATGAATAAAGATCCGATTAATTATAAAAATCTGGCATTTCTTTATTTAGATCATATACTTGGAGAGTTTAACGTATTAACCAAAATTGGGTATATAGAACTTCATAATCTTGATGAAAATAAAAGTGTGCAAAATAGTATTAACTTACTCAGACTTCGAGAACTAATTGCAGAACATCTATATTAAAAAGCAGGCACCTCGCCTTGG
>JBASZP010000130.1:0-1575 GCA_049660965.1 Daejeonella sp.
TCCCGGAATAATCAATTTTTCACCATTTATGGTGACATCCTGATTAACTTGCGAATGAATTTCAAATTTATTGTCACTCAAAAAGATAATTACTTGCTCTACATCTTTGTGAACATTTTTTGGAAAAGCATTAAAAATTTTTTCTTTATACAATTCTTGCATTAGTAATTTTTCTGCACAATTTTCAAAAAGTGTCGCATAACTCAAATATAGAGGCAGGTATCCAATCCTCCAAACCCATGGGTAAATATACTAACAGGCAACGCTGCATATTTGCGCCACTTGAGTTCGTTGTTTTTCTTCGGTTAGATTTGTCCCTTATAATTTGGGTCAAAATCTACCATCCATTCAATCCCGTATTTGTCTCTAAACATTCCAAAATAGGATCCCCAGGGACTGTCGGAAATAGGCATTTCGATTTGCCCACCTGCTGAAAGCCCCCTGAATAGTTTGTCGGCTTCTTCTTTGCTTTCAGCACTAATTGATATTTTAGACCTGTTTTCGTTTTCATTTGTCCGTCCCATACTTTCCGGAACATCATTAGCCATTAAGACGTTTTTGCCAATAGGTAAAGCAATGTGCATTATTTTATTTGCTTCATTTTCAGCGACTGGAAATTCAGGACTTGCTAAGTCTTTGAAACGCATAACTTTTGCAAATTCTCCGCCAAAAACTGATTTGTAAAATGTAAAAGCTTCTTCGGCATTGCCGTTGAAGTTAATGTGTGGATTGATAAGTGCCATAATTTTATTTTTTTAATTGTTAACTGTTTGTTATTCTGATAATTTATAAATAAATTCTTCTATTTCTATTTGTCGTGCATTAGCAAATCCTTTGTCTGTTCCTATTTTTATAAAACCGCATTTCTCTAAAACCTTTTGTGAACCTAAATTATCAAATGCAACTCGTCCATAAATTGGTCTGGTTAATTCAATTTTTAAAAAAGCGTTGAGCGCAGTCGTTGCTATTCCTTGTCCCCAAAAAATTCTGTCAATCCAGTAAGTAATTTCCGTGTCGCCTTCCATTACAAATTTCGCAATACTTCCAATAATTGTATTAGCAAAAATAATTGTCTGATTATTTACTGTTGGGTCGTTTAATAACTTCGTGTGTTTGTTTATGTATGCTGATTTGTCTGTCGGGTCTTTTGGCATAAATGCAGCTAAATATCCACCTTCTTTGTCAAGTTGAAACTCAAAAAGATTATCCAAGTCTGAAATCCTGGTCGGTCTTAGTTTAATATTGAGTTTATTGTTGGTCATTAATTTCTGTAAATTTCTTGTCTGCCGTGAGCTTTGTTACAAATGACCGCTAAGGGTTTTTGTCTTGGCCATGTAGCGGATTTTTAGCACAAATTTCAATAGAATTCCTGATGTTGAACCTGCATCCTGTACATACGGGATTTCATAGAAGCACTTCAGCCGCCCTATTGCCAAACCGATGTGCATGTTGCACAACTCCATCATTTTCATATTTACAAGTATAAAACAAGAAGCAGAAAATCGGGAGAAAAAGTTATAAAAATTAGACTAAATATTTGTCAATTATCAGACTGCATATTATCTTTAAGCTATG
>JBASZP010000131.1:0-5635 GCA_049660965.1 Daejeonella sp.
GTCCACAATAGGAATTTGAGCCTTTGTTTCCTGTATTGGCAAAAACATACAGCACATACTCAACCCCACAACTGCCAATATTTTTTTCATACTTTGCTATTTTATTTTTTTATATTGATTGGTTCCATCAAATAGAACCTTTTCTTTCACATCAAAAGTATAATGGTCTAAGGTTTCAGCCTCTTCCAGTAATTTGGTTTCGGCATTGTAAATGCCTGATGTTTCCTTCACTTTATATTCAGGAGTATTCGCTTCACCTTCTACCTGCCTGATATAGTGCCAGCGGTTTTGAATTTTAAATTCCTTTGCTGTAGGATTTTGAATAGTGATAACCAAAGTGTCAAATTCTTTTCCGAATTCATTTTGCCCGGCCCTTACATAGGTGCCGGGAATAAATTCCATAGTTTCATCTTTGCCACTGGGGCTGCAGCCGGAGATAATTAATGTTGCTGAAAGGATAAGCAATACTGGTTTCATGTTATCAGTTTTTGGAGTGAATAATCTCGTCGGCTAAAGCCTTAATTCCTTTTTCAATATCTCCACCAAACTTTGCAGCATAAGCCTGTACCTTCACTTTTTCCTTTTCCTCTGTTGTATAAGCCAGGTATTCTTCCGGCGACACTTCCGTACGATAAACTTTGCTCAACACACCACCTAAAGAAATAAAGACCTCTTTATATTTTTTAGTCGGGTCATTGGCTTTATTGATGGATAAAACCAATGCCTTTTCTTTTTCAGTCAATCCTAATAATTCCTGTATCTGGTCGAATTTATTCTGATACTTGCTTTGGTCTAACAATATTTTACAATCGCTGTTGTTAATAATTGCCTGCTTTACCACCGGCGAAGAAATAATATCTTCCACTTCCTGAGTAACTACAATCGCTTCGCCAAAAAACTTTCTTACAGTTTTAAACAAATATTTTATATACTCTGCCATTCCTTCTTTTGCAATTGCCTTCCATGCTTCTTCAATCAATATCATTTTCCGTATGCCTTTTAATTTTCTCATTTTCGAAATAAATACTTCCATAATGATGATGGTTACTACTGGAAAAAGAATCGGGTGGTCTTTAATATTGTCCAGTTCAAATACAATAAAGCGCTGCTGTAGTAAATCCAAATTCTCTTTTGCGTTCAGAAGGTAATCAAACTCGCCACCTTTGTAGTATGGCCGCAGCACATACAGAAAGTTGGACACATCAAAGTCTTTATCCTTCACATTATCACCTTTTAGCACCGCTACAAAATCATCTTTCAAGAATTCATAGAAACTATCAAAGCAGGGAAATAATTCTTTATCGTTCTCTACTTTTTCAAAATATAATTGCAGGGCATTTGAAAGGGCTACATACTCGCTACGGTTAAAGGTTTCATTATCTTTTTTCCAAAGAGCTAATAACAATGTCTTAATGCTTTCCTTTTTCTCCGTGTCAAGTATATCGCCTTCACCAATATAAAACGGGTTAAACTTGATGGGCTTGGTTTCCGAATAGGTGAAATAATATCCATTCACCATGTCACACAAACCTTTATAAGAATGCCCCACATCTACCAGCACAATATGTGTGCCTTTTTCGTAGTAGCTCCTAACCATGTGGTTGGTAAAAAAGGATTTTCCACTTCCCGAAGGGCCCAAAATGAATTTGTTTCTATTGGTACAGATGCCTTTATCCATTGGTTCATCCGAAATATCCACATGAATGGGTTTTCCTGAAAGACGGTCGCCCAAACGGATGCCGATGGGACTAACAGAGGAACGATAGTTGGTTTCCAGATTGAAAAAACAACAAGCCTGTGGACTGAATGTGTCGAATGTATCATTCATTGGAAAGTCGGCTGCATTGCCCGGAATACCTGCCCAGAATATTTGCGCCGAACCTTCGGTTTCCAATTTGGGTGTGGCATCCATTTGAGTAAGTGCCGAAGAGCACAGGTTTCTGATGTGCTTCAATTCTTCTTTGTTATCTGTCCATGCTAATAAATTGAAATGAGCTTTTACCGGTAACCGTTGTTCACTGATAGCTTCGTTCAAAAAATCATCTGTCGCCTGTTTGCTGATTGCATTTTCTCTGCTATAGGCAGACAGTGATTGCAACCGAAGTCTTTTACTTTCCAGCTTCTGCATTGTTTTCTGCACATCCTCAATAAAAACATATTGATTATAGATGTGATTGCAAGAAAGCAACTGACCGATGGGTGATGCAAAGCCTACACTGAATTTTGTTTTATCAGTAGAATATTTATCATAGTTAATCCGGGAACCGCAAAGAGCAGGTACAAATTCTGCATCTGCCATTGTATAAAGCTGGCAATGGTTTTCACCAATTTTCCAGTCGGGCTTAAATTCAATATCCTTTAGTAAAACTGAATCGTTACCGAGGTTCAGATAACGAAGAATAAAATCAGCCAGGTGTTCATTCTCAATTTGCTTCATGCTTACAAAGCCGCTGTCGCTAAGTATCTTTTGAAACTGGCCCACATGGTTCATAAAATCATGAAAGTGCTTTGGCTGCAATGTTTCTTCCGGTACAATTGTTCTGCGGAGCAGGCTGCTGAAAATTGAAGAACCTGATTTTCTATTTGCAGGTTTCTTTGTAAGCATGATATAGCAGCGATGGTCTAAGTAAGGCCGTTCGTTGAAGAAGCGGTCGCTGCTAAGGGTAAGAAAACTATTGTCTTCCTGAATGAACGAAGGCTTAAATTTTGCTTCAGTAAACCAGTCCTGCTTATGTAATACACTATTAACAGGTAATACTTTTATAGCTTTAATCCAGGCATGATGAAATGCTTCATACTCATCGTTGCTCATGGTGAAGAGTTCTGGTAACTGTACTTCAAACACCACTGTTACGTCTCCCATTTTAGAAAGGATGGCATTGTGTTCAATAGAATAAACCGGCAGTATCTCACTCAGATTTTTCATTCAATAATATCTTTTTCAGCTTCACTTTAGAATAACTCTTTACAACATTTGGCACCGACCGCTTCGCTATCTTCTTCATCATACCATGTTCGCCATAAGTACGGCTTAGCTTATAAATACGCATAAATAATGCAGTAGTTAACACAGCAATGAATGGCAGGCAAAAAAAGATACCCAGACCGCTGATGTAGAGTATTGCAAATAGTATCAGCAACACCACTAAACCACCGCCCAGGTACCAGATATATTGAGCTTTGAGGCCCTTGAACTCAATGCTGCGGTTGATGCCTTTGTTGATTTGATAGACGCTGTTGGACATACTTCATTTTGCTTACTGCAGAACTTAAATCGAAGCAAAAAGTTGTCCAAATGGATAATATGAAAGGTAAATGAGGTAGGACTACTGCCTATTGCAGCAGATTTGTCAGTCGAACAAAACACCGACACAAAGCCAACCTTGCAAAAGAGCTGCATAGCCAACACACGGCAACCATCCTTCAATTCGGGAATTATTTTTTGGTACACTCTTGTTTTTTAAATCTTTATCGTAATATTGCAATATTAAACTTACAGACATGGGGGCAACAAAGACAGACCATTTTACTGACAAGCAAAACGCCATTGCGACACTTACCAAAGCTTTAGGACACCCTGCAAGGGTTGCTATCATTGAGTATCTGCTAAAGGTGGACACTTGTATTTGCGGCGATATAGTAAACGAATTGCCATTGGCACAGCCCACAGTTTCGCAACATCTTAAAGAACTTAAAAACGCAGGACTTATCAAAGGAGAAATTGAGGGCAACTCTGTTTGTTATTGCATTGACGAGAAAGTAATTCACAAACTGCAAGCCTTTTTTGATAACATCTCACTAAAAATAAAAAACAAAAAAACAGATTGTTGTTAATCATCTAATACAAATTAAAATGAAATTATCAGAAATCAAAAGACATCTTGCCAGTGCTGAAACAGTAAATTTTAAACTGCCTTCAGGTGCTAATGTTCCAGAAAACTTTCATGTAACAGAGGTTGGACTTGTAACAAGACATTTTATTGACTGTGGCGGTACTGAAAGACTTGAAAAAGTTGTGAACTTTCAACTATTTACAGCAAATGATTTTGACCATCGTTTGAAACCACAAAAACTTTCAAACATCATTGCTCTATCTGAAACCAAATTAGGCATTGGCGATTTAGAAATTGAACTAGAATATCAATCCGACACAATCGGCAAATACGGCTTGCATTTCAACGGAAAAGATTTTGTACTTGTTCCTAAACAAACAGCTTGTTTGGCAAGTGATGCCTGCGGAATACCGCAAGCAAAACAAAAAGTTCAAATGCAGGAATTACAAACAGCAGGTCAAAGTTGCTGCACACCAGGTGGTGGTTGTTGCTAACTTCTAAAACAAACATTCAATTAAATAATCTCAAAATGAACATTGCATTATTCAGCGACATCCATGCAAACCTTCCAGCACTGCAAGCTTTTTTTAAAGATGTTGACAGCCGGAACCCCGAAGCCATATATTGCTTAGGCGATTTGGTTGGCTACAACATTTGGGCAAACGAAGTAGTAAACGAAATTAAAAATCGTAAAATTCCAACTATTGCAGGTAACTATGATTTTGGCATTGGGCGTATGAGCAACGAATGTGGTTGTGCTTACAAAACCGACCACGAAAAAGACAACGGAAAAATTTCTATCTCTTTCACCAACTCAATAATGAAAGACGAAGAACGAAAATATTTGCGTACACTTCCAGCCCATATCAAAGTTGAGTTTCAATTGAATGAAGACAAATTGAATTTGCTTTTGGTTCATGGCAGCCCACGAAAAATAAACGAGTATCTTTTTGAAGACCGTGAAGAAAAAAGTATGCTTCGTATCATGGAACAGGCAGACGCAGACATTATGTGTTTCGGGCATACTCATAAACCTTATCACCGAATTTTAAATTCAGGCGTTGACGGACAAAACCATTTTCGCCATGCAGTAAATATTGGTTCAGTTGGTAAACCAAAAGACAGCAACCCACAAGGCGGCTATGTAATGCTTACTATCAACGACAACAGTTCTATATTAGACAAGGACAGCATCAAAGTAGAATTCATCCGCTTTACTTATGATGTGGAAACTGCTGCTAAAGCGGTTGAAGAAAGTCCTTTACCAAATGAGTTTGCAGATATGTTACGAAATGGAGCATAAACCCTTTTATGAAAATGATGCTGCTCATAGCACTTGTTTCTTTCTTTATCTCCTGCAAAAAAGAAGGTACAACAAAACCATATTCATTTGTTTCGGTTAAGTTTATAGAGGATGAAGATTACATATTCATTGAAACGACAGAAGGCAGTTGGAATAATAATCAAAAAATTGCCATGCTAAATGCAACAGGTTATAAAAATGAAAGGTTCGGTTTGTACCTGACTAACCTTACTGATACAGGTAATTATTTGAATCCATCCATAAATAATATTTCTTTTACTGACGGTATGGATTTTATTCCTTTCAAATTGAATAGTGGCTTTATTCACATTAGCTACATTGACACACTAACAATAAGAGGAGATTTCAGGGTAACACTTGAAGATAACTTTAATGGTGCAGAAATAAGAACTGTCATTGGCGGTTTTGCAATTAACACTTACTAAAACTTAACAACATGAATTTCCCTGCAGATTTACTTTACTCAAAAGAACATACA
>JBASZP010000132.1:0-3218 GCA_049660965.1 Daejeonella sp.
TATACCCGGCGGCACTACATAAGGAATGGGAGTACGTCTGCCATTCTCTTCAATATTTATGGTACCGACATCTAAAACAGACTGGTCTAAACCGGGGTTTATTAATGAAGGGTCTGCAATAACTTTAACAGGATTGTTTTCTGCATTATACCTGCGCCATTCGCCTCTTACCAGTTGCAATTTGGCCAGGCGCAAAATGGTGGTATCTTCAAAACCTGTCATGAACATGCGCACAAAGCGGATAGATTTAAAATCCTGTATATTTCCTACCTTTTCGCCTTCGGCAATTGGAATTTTGAATTGCAGCCAGCGTACAGTTTCCTGGTTTCCGTTAGCCAGTTTTACGGTTGGTTCTACAATATCTGCCAAGTAGGGATTATTAGGATTTCCCAGGGAAAGATCGGCGGGTTTCATGGAAATTTTATACTGGAAATACTCATCCGCCTGGTTAGAATTATTATCGCGGTTAATATCTTCTCCATCCGGGGAAGGTGTAGCTGCGGAATTGTCAATGCCGGTTAGGTCAAGCGATTGCTGGGTGGTTTTTGAGTTTCCATCCGTTCCGTTATACTTTTCATAGCGTTTTAAAATACCGGCATTTACCTGATCGAGGTTTGAACCGCGGAAATATTGGTAATCATCTGATGCAGGATCGGGCTGTAACTGAGCGGCTGTTTGAGGATTTAACTGTGTTAAAAAGCCGGAGAATTTCTGCCGTTCTTCATCATTATTTAAACCGTCTAAACCAATATCCTGGAACCGGCGGGCATCTGGATTATTATCAAAGGCCTGTATTACAGGTTGCAGTTTCGGAACTTTCCCCCAAGTGGTTTCATCTGTTTTTGTGGCATCGCCATCTGCCGGTAAGCCGTTTTCCAGACTTTTCCGTCCGTCTTTTAAAATATCTTCAGATATATTTCCCAGGTTAAAATACACATCGCCACCACTGCTGTTCGGTTTTTTAAGAAAGGGATCTAAAACCCACAGTTCAATAAACTCAACGTTAAGAGACTCAAAATCATTGGTTTCTAATCTTCTGAATATTCCGCCCCATTTTTCTTTGGGATTGGCAAAGGTTCCGTCAGCATTAAGGTTGCTGGTAGAAAAATTATAAGGGCCGCGTATGGTTGGATAAAAAGCAAGGTCTAATGTGGGTAAAAGCAGGGGTGTGCCTGTTGGTGAATCTTTAAATGGGAAAACTTCTTTTTCAAAAATCTGGCGGACGTAGGTATTTGATTGTTCGTTCTTGTTATTTCGTATATTATCAGGTGTTAAGGCGTTGCCGGTATTAAAAAATATAGGATCAATATTATAAAATGCAAGGCGGGCCCGGTTATAACCATAAGCCAGATCATTGGTAAGTTGGGCTTCATTAAATAGTTGTGGTGTGCCCGAAATTTGCCAGATATTAGCGCTTTTAATATCAATTAATGAGCGGCTTCCTTCAAAGTCATCCAGGTAACTGGCGCCGTTTTTACTACCGGCGAAATTAAGGGCTCTGGGATGACCGGGAATAATATTAGCGAATTCGCCGGCAAAGGAAATAGTAGAAGTTTCTTTGGTATTGATAAAAGGTATTTTGTCAACCATTCGTGTCAGCCAGCGGGAGTTGGAAGTATAGTTTGCATCTACGCCCCAAATGGTATTTGAAATAGATTCTTCGCCAATATTTACTTTTTTAGTGAGTGGTTTTTCCGTTAAATTCATAATGGTACCCCCCAGGTTCAGCTTTTTATTCGCACGGTAGTCGAACCGTGTTCCGGTTAAAGAGCGTTGCTGTAATCCAAAAAGCTCATTATTTTCCAGTTTTATTCGGATAGGCTGCCCGGAACTTAATAAGGCCTGGTTTAAAATTTTTACACGTCCAATGTTATAATCAACGGTAAAATCAACTCCTTCCTGTAAAGGTAATGTGCCTGCTGTTACTTGTACGGAACCCTGGGGAATATTAACCGTATTTAACTGGAATTCTGAACCTGATTGTGACTGGTAGGTACCTTTGATGATGTACCTGTTTTGCCGCTGGAAAAATTGTTGTGCAATTACTTTTGTAGAATCATACAAGGCCTGGTAAACATATTTATCTATGAGGCTTTGTTCTGTACCGGCATCAAATTTTGCCGCCAGGTCAGATCCGAAAGGTTCGGTTAAGGGGAAAGTAATACGGCCGTTTACCGCATCAATAGTTACACCCTCAATAAAATCAAAAACCCCATCGGGTTTACGGTCACTTTGCTGGTTTAAATTATCCAAATTGGTTACCTGCAGCCATAATTTATTTTTAATGGCTTCCCCTTCGCTCATTTGCGGTTTTTCAACACCGGTGGCTTCATCTAATCGAAAAATATTTAACCTGAAATCTGTACGGCTAACCTGATAGGCTCCAAGTGAATAGATGTTTTTCATCATCAGGTCCCAGGTAGGTAAATAAGTTCTTAGTGTTTCGTTCTTTAATAATTTTATAAACAGAACTTCAGGATTGGTATTATCAACCGGTCTGTCTGTGGAAAATTCTCCAACCTGGTATTCAACTCCGTTAGCGGTATAGCGGTATGCCACAGCCAAAACTTCATCGGCATTAAGTGATGTATTTAAAGAGATGTAACCCAGTTGTGCATTTAATGTAAACTCCCTGTCTGTTAACCTGCGGGCATAAGTAAGCTTGGCAAAATTATCTGAGCCGCCATTTCCCTGAAAAAACGCGTTAACTTCGTTAGAGTTTGTAGAGCGTGAATTAGGCGGCAGAATATCCAACAAATTATTGGATCGCTGCGGAAATGAAACATCATCCTTAAAAGCGGCGGGTAATACAGAAGTACCACCTGTAATTTGCCCGGGATTAGCCGGGTTTTGAGTATTATTATAGGGATTGTTTTCGCCCAGGTCTAATAAACCCAAAACATCTCTTGAATCTACGGTGCTGTTTGACCGGTTGGTAACCCAGACTTCTATTTTTGTGATGTTAACGCTGGAGGTAACAATGGGAATATTCGCGAGGGCTTTGTTATAGTTATTTCTGAAGTATTGTGCTAAAAAGAAGTGCTTATTAGCTTCATAATTATCGGCAGACAGCCTGAATTCATTTTGCTGTGAACCGTTGGTAATGGTTATTTCCCGCTGTTTTGATTTTTGCTGTGTAAATATGCTGGTTACGTTCAAGCGGCCAAACTGTAATTGGGTTTTTAATCCGAACAGGGCCTGGCTGCCGGTTATTAAGC
>JBASZP010000133.1:0-2444 GCA_049660965.1 Daejeonella sp.
GGTCAAAACCTTTATTCAAGAATCTTTTTATAGTTTAGATTTTCTTGGTATTTAATTATTATAAAATAGTAAAACCATCTTGTTACAGCGTTTTGGGCACTCTCCACTTCATTTTTATAAAGCCTAGTCTCTAAGCACCTCAAAAAGGGTGGCAACAGAATATACATTCCGTTACTCCCTACCATCATTCCCTTATGTTTTTTAAGGCACAAAAAAACCACCCCTTCAGGTGGTTTAAAACTTTTACACTATGGTTTTAGTTTTCTAAAATTAATAACAATTTTAATAATTAGTTACATGGTGTAGTGCTTCGATAAAGAGTTCCTAAATTATCAACACATGCATACGCGTTCCCTGTTCCTGATAAAGTTTCCAAGCCAACTGTCCCTGTATTATTTATTACTAAAGGAGTTCCAATCGAATCATTAGTATCTATTATTTGGAAATAAGTATTTCCATTTATCATTCTTATAAGTGAAGCCCCAACTGTTTTATCTTGCCTCACAAATGATTTTGTAGATCCATCTTCAATATTTGCATAATTTTGTACATTACCACCAATACCAACTCCATTGAGTGTATGCCCAGGCTCTGAAGCCCAGAGACTTAAATATCCGGAAGGGTTTGTTCCTCCATTAAAAGACTGAAGAGTAATAGCAGAAGTCCCATGTTGTCCTTGAATCCTTAGTGTTGCGGTATCATTTGCAGGAAGGATTGAAGAATTATACCCAATTGCTACTAATCCTTGTTCATTTACCTTAATTTGATCTATATTAATAGATACAGTCCTTAAATCCAAAATATTCACCGCTTCAGCCAGCTTATTCAGATCCGCTGATTTAATTACTTGTCCTGCCACTGCAAAAGTATTACTGATGGTAGGAATAGGAGTAACCGCTGCTGAGGCAATCCCTGTTACTACTACTGCCGAAGCAAGTAAAACTCCAGCGTATTTTTTAATTTGTGTCTTCATTTTATTTTTGGTTATAGAATAATAAATAAGAAGATTTCTTTCTTTTTTCTTGTTCTCTGTATCATTTTTCTTTAGCACCAGTATTCGCGACTACGGGTACCAAAGTTTCTCTCTTCTCTCGTAGCTTTTTATGACTTCACTCGAGTTTTGGTCAAATGTCAGATCTTTATTCAATAACCTTTTTTATAGTTTAGATTTTCTTGGTATTTGATTATTATAAAATAGTAAAACTCTCTTGTTACAGCGTTTTGAGCACTCTCCACTTCGTTTTTATAAAGCCCTTTATATAAGCACCTTAAAACAACTAGCAACAGAATATACATTCCGTTACTCCCTACCATCATTTCCCTTTGTTTTTTGAGGCACAAAAAAACCACCCTTTAGAGGTGGTTTAAAACTTTTATACTATGGTCTTAGGTCACTAAGAGTTGTAACAATGGTAACAATTAGTTGTTCAGCTGTACCCACGCGGTACCGTTGCATCCTTCAAATTTATTCGCTTCGTATCGAATAGTTCCAGCTGATATAGTATCGCATGCACTCGTTGTAGTAGCTATTTTTACCGCTCCAGCTACCTCTAGCTTTTGAGATGGAAGAGCTGTACCGATGCCAGCATTTCCATTTCCTACAATAAGCCCATTATTGGAAGAACATGTGTCTCCCACCGTCGGTCCACCACTCGTATCAGCATCGGTTTTTAATGTATATCCCGCAGGGCATACTGTTCCTGATGTGATAATAAAATCTTTAGGGAGTCCGCCAATGTCCAGTTTACCTCTAGGGGTAACAGACCCATTTAACGAAAGTGTTCCCAAAAAATGGAGTTCAGGAGAGTTTATTGTTTTTAGAGAATCAAGTTGCGTAAAAGGTAGTAGTGTTCCATTTTCTGTTACAGAAGGTGTAAAGTTAAGTGTTTTTGAATATCGGACATTTACTGAGTGAATCATTGTTGATCCACAGTTTTCATTTACCGCTATTTGAACCTTTTTCCCTGCTGGTGTTTTTATTTGATAATCTCCAATTGTTTGAGTTTCGTCATCCCACATAGCAACATTGTTTTTCATTCCCACAGATTCTATTGTTTCAGATGATACTTTTCCTCCTACATATAAAAGAAATTTTTTCTTTTCTAAATAACTTGGAGAGTATCCCTGATGAGATCCAATAACTTCTATTTCAATAAAATCCTTATATCCTCCATTGGCATTAATCGTTCCAATATCATAAATACGAGTAGTGGCATTGGTACAGTTTGGGTAACTATTTACTTGGTTTATATATCCATTAAATGTATTTACAATATCTGGCTTAACAGCCTCTGGGACTCTTTGATCCAAAATATTCACCGCTTCCGCCAGCTTGTTCAGATCCGCTGATTTGATAACTTGTCCTGCCACTGCAAAGTTGTTAGCAATGGTAGGGATAGGAGTAACCGCTGCTGATGCGATTCCTGTTACTACTACTGCTGAAG
>JBASZP010000134.1:0-4015 GCA_049660965.1 Daejeonella sp.
GTGTATAGTATGCTTCGCTATGGTGTAACTGTGCAACCCGAAATAGGACAAAACAAACAAACAGTTTGGTTAATTGATTGGGAAAACCCTTTGGAAAATGATTTTGCTATTGCTGAAGAAGTAACCATAAAAGGCATACATAAAAAACGACCAGATATTGTATTGTATGTAAATGGTATTGCATTAGGCGTATTAGAATTAAAGCGTAGTACAGTTTCTATTGCAGAGGGCATCAGGCAAAATTTAGACAATCAAAAGCACCTATTTATTAAGCAGTTTTTTAGCACAATACAGTATGTAATGGCAGGAAACGATATTGAGGGACTTGCCTATGGTGCAATTGAAACCAAAGAGAAATATTTTTTGAAATGGAAAGAAGTAAGCGAAGACATCAATAAAGACCATCCTTATTTATTAGAGCTTACAAAACCCATAAGAGACAGAGCAGCTAAATACAATTATCCATTGGATAAAAACGTAGTGGAGTTATTGCACAAAGAACGTTTCATTGAGTTGCTTCATGATTTTATTGTATTTGACAGAGGTATAAAAAAGCACACCAGACCCAACCAATACTTTGGAATAAAAGCAGCACAGGATTTTGTAAAAAGAAGAGAAGGGGGCATTATTTGGCATACACAAGGCAGTGGTAAGAGTTTGACAATGGTATGGCTCACCAAGTGGATTAGAGAGTTTAACGATAATGCAAGGGTACTAATCATTACAGACCGTGAAGAATTAGATGAACAAATTGAAAAGGTTTACAAAGGTGTGCAGGAAGATATTTACAGAACTACAAGCGGAAAGGATTTACTAAGTAAACTGAATGATACTTCCCCCTGGTTGATGTGTTCACTCATTCATAAGTTTGGAGGCAAAGAAGATGCAGACGAACAAGACATTGAAAAGTATTTACAAGACCTAAAAAACAGCATCCCTACAGACTACCAAGCAAAGGGTGATATTTATGTGTTTGTGGACGAGTGCCACAGAACCCAATCGGGTAAATTACACGATGCTATGAAGCAGTTTATTCCTAATGCTTTATTCATCGGTTTTACTGGAACACCTTTATTGAAGAACGATAAAACAACAAGTCAGGAAATATTTGGCAGATACATTCATACATATAAATTCAATGAAGCAGTTTATGATAAAGTAGTGTTGGATTTACGTTATGAAGCAAGAGACATAGAGCAAAATATTTCTTCGCCTGATAAAATTGATGAATGGTTTGAACTAAAAACAAGAGGGCTAACAGACTTTGCAAAAGCAGAATTAAAACAGCGTTGGGGTACACTTAAAAAGGTGTTCAGTTCAAAATCAAGATTAGAGAAAATCGTTTTGGACATTGTGATGGACATGGAGAAAAAAGAACGGTTGCAAAACGGCAGAGGCAATGCAATGTTAGTTTCTGATAGTATTTACAATGCTTGCAGATACTTTGAGTTGTTTCAAAATGCAGGTTTAAAAAATGCTGCAATCGTTACATCATTTGTTCCAAATGCTGCCGACATAAAAGGCGAAGGCGATAATTACACAGAAAAATTACAGCGTTTTGATATTTACAGAAAGATGCTGGCAAGTTATTTCAATGAAGATCCCGAAACAGCAATAAATAAGGTAGAGCAGTTTGAAACAGAAGTAAAGAAAAAGTTTGTAGAAGAACCGGCACAAATGAAATTGCTGATTGTAGTAAACAAATTGCTTACAGGTTTTGATGCTCCAAGTGCAACCTATTTATACATTGACAAAAAGCTAAGAGACCACAATTTATTTCAAGCCGTTTGCAGGGTAAACCGTTTGGATGGTGATGATAAAGATTATGGTTACATCATTGATTATATGGACTTGTTCAAGAGTTTAGAACAGGCATTTAATGACTATACAACAGAGGCATTTAGCGGCTATGAGAAAGACGATATTGAAGGATTATTAAAAGACCGTTTGCAAAAAGGTAAAGAACGTTTAGATGAAGCGTTAGAAACTATTAAAGCATTATGTGAAGCAGTAGAACCACCAAAGGACACACTAACTCATATTCGCTATTTCTGTGGCACAAATACCGAAAACCCTGATGAACTAAAAGACACAGAACCAAGAAGGGTAGCATTATACAAATTGACCATTGCACTCATTAGGGCTTATGCAAACATAGCCGATGAAATGAAAGAGGCAGGTTACACCGATAAAGAAACAGAACAAATAAAAGCCGACATCAAACACTTTGAAAATGTTCGTAAAGAAATTCAGTTAGCCAGTGGCGACTATATTGATTTGAAGCAATACGAGCCTGCCATGAGGCATTTAATTGACAGCTACATAGGTGCAGAAGAAAGCAGGATGCTTGCCAATTTTGACGACATGAGTTTAGTAGAACTATTGGTTGAAAAAGGGAAAGAAGGGTTAAATAGTTTACCTAAAAGCATTAGAGACAATCCTGATGCAATGGCAGAAGCGATTGAAAACAATTTGCGTAAGGTAATCATTGAGGAAAGCCCAGCAAACCCAATGTATTATGAAAAAATGAGTGTTCTGTTAGATGAACTCATAAAGCTGCGTAAAGAAGCCACATTGGAATATGAAAAGTATTTGAATGAAATCATTGCTCTTTCAGGCAAGGTTAAAAAACCAAATACAACATCAGATTATCCTACCACAATAAATACTAATGCTAAGAGGGCTTTGTTTGATAACCTGGGGCGTAATGAAGCAATGGCAATTGAATTGGATAACAAAATTATGACAACAAAAAAAGACGGTTGGAGAGATAACATCCAAAAGTCAAAAGCAGTGAAAAATGCAATTACAGAGGTGTTGAAATCTTATGAAATAACAGACGATAACGAAATACACAGAATTTTTGACCTTGTAAAAAACCAACGAGAATATTAATGGAGCATATCACAATCAGCAATATTAAAATTGATGTAGTTCGGAAGGATATAAAGAACATACATCTTGCTGTTTACCCACCAACAGGCAGGGTTCGTATTGCTGCACCATTAAAAGTAAATAAAGATGCTATCAGATTATTTGCAGTAGCAAAATTGGGTTGGATAAAAAGAAATCAAAAAAAGTTTGAAGGGCAGGAAAGAATTTCACAGAGAGAATACAAGCAGAGAGAAAGCCATTATTTTCAAGGTAGAAGGTATTTGCTAAACATTACAGAAACAGAAGGAGCACCAAAAGTTATTCTGAAGAGTAAAAAATTTATAGAACTATTTGTTAGGCCAGAAACAACAGTTGAGAAAAGACATGAAATTATGACCGAATGGTATAGGGTTCAATTAAAAAAACAAATTCCTGCAATCATAGAAAAGTGGGAGGCTATTTTAAAAGTTAAAGTATCAGATTGGCAAGTAAAGCAAATGAAAACTAAATGGGGTTCATGCAATATTGAAAAAAAGAGACTTTGGGTAAACCTTGAATTGGCAAAGAAACCTGAACATTGTTTGGAGTATATCATTGTTCACGAAATGGTCCATCTTTTAGAAAGGCATCATAACGATAGATTTCTTTATTACATGGACACTTATTTGCCATCATGGAGACAGTTAAAAACCGAGTTAAACAAACTCCCTGTAAGTCATGCAGATTGGAGTTATTAAAAAAATAAACGTTAATAAATGGAGCAAATTCAACTAAATATTATCCCATTCAAACCAGTTGCCAATAAAGGCACATTTGCATTTTATGGCGAAAAGCAGAAAGGCTTTACCTCCATCAAGTGGGATAAATTATTTGAACAATTCCCCGAAGGTAGAGAAGCAAAATTGCAATTTTATTATACCGATTTTCAAGAACCGAGAGAAGGTGCAATCACCAAAGAAGTTGAATTTGTAAAAGCTATCAATTTTGCCAATCATTATTTTACACACTTAATTTTCAATTACTTTAAAAACATTACTGGTGCAGTTGTATTTCCCAATTATGTAGATGATGTTGAAGTGTGGTTTGAAGATACAACAGAGCAAAACAGCAAATACAAGTTATACAACAAGTTCACTTTAAA
>JBASZP010000135.1:0-12339 GCA_049660965.1 Daejeonella sp.
ACGTTGTGCGGCAATGTAGGTTAAGGCAACCACTGAGCCCCATTCATTGATGGCATCCTGTTTCATGGCCACCTGTAACACACGGTGCAAGCTCATGGCCGAAATATCCATGGTTTTATGCATGTGGTCGTAATTCGCTTCAGTATAATGTATGCCTTTACGAACGTTTAAACTCATCCCGATAGAGTGCAGAATAAAATCAACCCCTCCGCCAAAATGCTCCTTGGTTTTAGTGAAAAGGTTATTCAGATCATCCATGCTGGTTACATCCGCGGGAATTACGGGGGCATTGCATTCTGCCGCCAGTTTGTTTATTTCACCCATCCGCAAAGCTATAGGGGCATTGGTTAGTACGATTTCTGCGCCTTCGGCCACGCAGCGCTGTGCGGTTTTCCAGGCGATAGATTTTTCATCCAGTGCGCCGAATATAATTCCTTTTTTACCTTTTAATAAGTTGTAAGTCATGTTATGTTAATGAGATAATTTGTGTTAAATATAGAAATTTATAATTTACACACCTATTTAATATTAAATATCGGGCACAAAACTGGTACGGCCATAAGCATCTTTCCCGCTTTTAAAATAGTTAGCAAGCAGTTCTCTGTTTTTTGCAGAAAGCGCCCAGTCTTTAATTTTAACCCGGTATTCATTAGGAGGATTAAAATCATATTTGTTTAATTTTTTTAAATGGCCATTATCAGATAAAATAATAAGGAATTCCGCAAGATCATCTGGATTAAAAGCTGATAGGTTTTTGAGACAAAATTCAACATTGTATTCTGCATCGGCTAAATCATAAAGAAGAAAGATAATAGCATCAGCATTTTTTGTTTTAAGTTGATCATACCAAAAGCTTTGAAAAAAAATGTTAATCGCTTCTATTTCAATAATCGGCCAGTTTTTATAATTACTTTCTGCTATTCGCTCATGTATTCTGTCCGATCCGGAAGACATAACACATAACTCCAGCATTCTGGGAAGAAAATACTTAAAATCATTTTGATTACCGTCCAGTATATCACAAGAACTTAAATATACTTCAAAATCTTCATCGTTTAATTCACTAAGCTTTTTCTGATGCAGGTAGTGGTTATATTCTTCGGATAAGCAAACATTACAGTAACAACCCGTAATTCTACGGTTTAGTTTATACCCGAAAAAAACCTGGTAGAGGTTTTGAATATTTTGCTGTAGCATTTATAAACAGGTAAATATCACTTAGCAGACTCTTCGCGAAGGATATAAGGTTTATTTTTAAAGGTCATTTCGGCAATAGTAATTAAAGAATTATATTTTCCAACAATGCCCTGAGATTTACCATCCAGGGAATATTTATCTCCCTGTTTCAGCTGTTTCAATTCATCTTCTGTAAAAGCTTTACTAAAACGGGCTTTGGTCATTATATCTTTTCCCTCTTTCAAATACTCTTTTGCACTGGTAATGAGGGCTGAGAAATCTGTTGTTTGCTCATATTTTGTGGCGTAAATATTCTTTTGGAATTCATCCAGATTTTTCTCAAAGAAATTAAGTTCAGTTAAAAACTGGTCGAAATTAAGCTTGCGGAGATCATTCACATTAGCCATTTTAACTATTTTTTTAGCGCTTATCAGTAATACAAGCCGGCAATAGTCATTCTTTTTTGCTGATAAACCCTTTAATGAAATAAGTTGCTGTTGATTTTTTTCATCTTCCAGTATATCTGTTTCTTTTCTTAGAACATTACTGGCAGCTAAGAAAAGTTTAAAATGAGTAAGAAATTCTGTATGAAATTCTTTGCCTAAAGCCATTTGATCATTTTTGTAATTCTCCATGCCATAATAATTGCCGGCTTTTTCAAGAAGAGGGTAAAGCTTTTCTAACTCAGTAATATAAGCAGACCCTGCTTTATCCAGTTTTTCCAACTTTGGTTTAAGTTGTGAGGCTTTTTTCAGATCGGCTATACACTTCTCTGTATCTTTAGGGATTTTACCTAAACCGCGGATATTCGATTCATTACCGGTTGGTCCTTTTGCTGTATCAACCCATGAAAGGTACGTATCATAATTATTCTTAATTGGAAGTGATTGTGAATTCAGGGCATAAATAAACTGATTTGTCTTATTATTTAAAGCAGTTTGTTCAGCATTTTCTGCTACCTGGCCTCCGTTTCTTGTACAGGCTGTAGAGAAGATAATGAGAGCAAAAATTTGGAATAGAAATACTTTTTTCATGAGATTATTCTGGGTTTAATGATGATGAATAGATTGCTTTATTTCTGTTTTACTTCATGTACAGAGCAATTTTCTAATGCAATAATACTAATTCTACCATAATACAGGTAGTAATTATAACTTTATCTGAATTTTGTCGCTTTGGTTAATTTATGAAGAGTAGATTATCTTTATGATCTTAATGTTTTAAAAGTTCGCGGGCATTTTGTAAAGCATACTCTCCGGGGGTTTCTCCGCTTAACATTTTGGCTATTTCTATAATACGTTCATTAGCATTTAATTCAGTAATATTGGTTTGTGTAGTGTCGCCTTTTTCTTCTTTATAAACCTGGTAATGGGCTTTGCCTTTACTGGCAATTTGGGGGAGGTGTGTGATGGCTATTACCTGCATATTTTCAGAAAGTTTTTCCATAATATTCCCGACTTTTAAAGCTACTTCACCTGAAATTCCGGTATCAATTTCATCAAAAATAATAGTTGGTAAGGCCGTATTTTGTGCAATTAATGATTTAATGCTTAACATTAAGCGTGAAAGTTCGCCGCCTGAAGCTACTTTGTTCATGGGCATGGCTTGCTGGCCTTTATTAGCGCTGAATAAATATCGCAACTGGTCTTTTCCTGTTGAAGTTAGATGGTCATCCCCCTGTATTTGATTTTCAATTATAAGAACCGCATGTGGCATACCGATTTCAGATAAAGTATCTTTTATTTCTTTTTCAAGTTTGGGTATAACTTGTTTGCGATTTTCGCTCAGCTCGTTGGCAAGGCTTATTAATTCGCGGTGCAGGTTTTCACTTTCGTTTTTTAGTTTCTGGATATTCTCATCGGAAAATAAAATCTCTCCTAGTTTTTCTGAAAGTGTGTTTCTAATTTCAAGAAGTTCGGTATTTGAATTAACCCGATGTTTCTTTTGTAAGGTGTAAAGGATGTTTAAGCGTTCATTTATATGTGCAGAACGGGATTCATCATAATGTGTTAACTGCTCAATGCTTTCAATTTCTGATGCAACATCTTTTAGTTCGATTATACAACTGTTTAACCTTTCGACTAAATCACTTAGTTGAGGATTATATTTTTCTGCCTGACTTAAATTTTGCGTAGCTTCTTTTAATTGTGTTATTGCTGCCAGATCATGATTATTCAGTAGATAATTTGCATTGATCAGGTTCCTCTTAATTTCTTCGGCATGGGTTAACAGGTCTAATTCCTGTTCTAAATCTTTTTGCTCATATTCAGAAATATTCGCCTTTTCGAGTTCATCAAACTGAAATTGAAAATAATCAAGTTCTGTTTTAGCCTGTTCGCTTTTAGCGATGAGTTCTTTTAATTTTGAAAGTATTTCACGGTAGTTTTTAAAGGTATGCCGGTAATTTTCCAGTAGTTTTTGATGTCCGGCAAGCGTATCTACAACTAAAAGCTGAAAATCTTCATCATTAATTTCTAAGGTGGCATGTTGAGAATGTATGTCAATTAGCTTTTCACCTAATTGTTTTAAGGTGTTTAAGTTTACGGGTGTATCATTTATAAATGCTCTTGATTTTCCGTCAGCAGTAATTTCTCTTCTTAAAACAGTTTGATGGTCGTAATCTAAATCCTGGTCTTTAAAAAAATCAGTTAAATGAAATTCTCCTAACTCAAAAACACCCTCAATGACACATTTTTTTTGCTGGTTAAAAAAGTATTTACTTTCTGCACGCTGACCTAAAATAAGTGATAAGGCGCCGAGTATAATTGATTTACCCGCCCCGGTTTCGCCCGTTAAAATATTCAGTTCTTTTGAAAATGAAATATCCAGATTATCAATTAAAGCATAATTACTAATAGAAAGGCGGTTGAGCATGTACTAAAGATTTTATGCTAAAATTAGGGATTTTTACGGGAAACAGGAACCAGCCTTATAGTATTGGATGTATTAGGCGAAGTAAAATGTGCTGATTATATAAACAGTTTAAAACACGTTGTTTTTCCTTAGTTCAGCTAAAGCATATTTAACGAATTTATTATATACTTTTTTGGGTAATTTATAATATTCGTTTATTATTTCAAATTCTTTTTTGGGAGACAGGCCCACCCTATGATAATCGGAATAGGGAAGAGAGGAATTAAACATTTTAATCGCATTCTCGTGATCTCCTAACTTTAAATATAGAAAACTAATATCAGCTTTATTTTTATAAGTGAACTGCATTACCTTTCCTTCAATTGCTGAAACCCAAGCCGAGTCCGGATATGTTTTTCTATTAACCTGCTTAGAAAAAGCGATTATTTCTTCATCAAATGCCAGGTGATTTTGAAGCTCGGATTTAACTTGTGAAGTATCACTTGTTAGAAAATGTTCATTCATGAAAAAATATCTGTCTTCTATTCTTTCCTGATAATCTTTATAAGTAAGATTCTGCCCTGATGATAGGATAGGCACTATTAACATAAATAGAAATAATATTATTTTCATCTTTGGCGCTATTATAACTGTGGTCTTATTTTTTCAAAACCTCATATTTTGTAATATTTGCAGGGTCAACTTCTGTTAGAATATTATAAGCTTTCATTTTTTCCTGAGGATCTGCTCCGCTTAAAATATCAATTAATTCCGAAGCTTTAGTGGAAAAGAAAACCTGATTGATCATGGAGCCTTGTTTTTGTTTATCTATTTTTTGAAGTTGGGGTAAAATTTCAAGAATAACCTTTCTTCCTTTAGACTGATCATCGGCCATTACATCTAACCCATTACGATGGTATTCATATAAACTTTCCCGTATGGGATTATATGATTTATTATTAAGGTTTTCAACTAACCAATAGCGGTTACGTAATCCTTCAAAGGCTTTCCATCCTTTATTTGGTGCGTTTTGTGCATTATCTAAAACTGTTTGGGCTTTGTTGTAGTAAGCGGTGCCGCCAAATTTAGAAAAAGTATCATAATCCATCCCGGTAATGATGTAAGCATAATAAGCTAATAAAGAACTCAGATTACCAATATAGTTTTGATCGGAAAAATCTAAAGGCTGTCCTTCTGAATAAATAAAATCAAAATCTTTATCGCTAATGTTTAAAACTATGCTGTTATACGTTGTGCCGTAAACTGGCCTGCTTGATTGTATTTGGGCTTCTGCTTTAAAATTGCTCGATCCATCCCATTCTTTAATAGTTATTGTAAAGATGCATTCTAACCGCTCCTGGGGTTTTAATACATCTGTGTTCCATTTTCTTCCGTTTAAAAAATCCTGGATGCTTGTTTCAAGTACTTCTAAAGAACGTTTATTAGCGTTTTGTACCTGGGAAGATAGTATTTGCACACGTGCATTTAGATCCTGTGATTTTACAGTAATTGATAAAAGAAATAATACAAATAATAAGGTAAGCTTCATATAACTAATAAATCTACTATTTTTTTACAGATATCGGCAGCAACTTCTTTTTTTGACTTAAGTTCAAACGTTTCTTTTGCTAAATTCCTATCTATAATTGTAACTTTATTTTGATCTCCTTTAAAACCTGCACCTTCATCCTGTAAAGAGTTAAGAACAATAAAATCAAGGTTTTTATTTTTTAGCTTTTTAATTGCGTTTGATTCTTCATTATTTGTTTCTAAAGCGAAGCCAACAAGAATTTGTCCCTCTTTTTTCTGTTTACCTAAAGTGCTTAAAATATCAGTTGTTTTAACTAAATTAATATTAAATTCTAAATTCTCTTTTTTAATTTTTTCTGTTGCTACTATTTTTGGCTTATAATCTGCTACTGCGGCACTCATGATGCAAATATCAGTATCATTAAAATTCTTTAAGCAAGCATTTAACATTTCTTCAGCTGAAACTATATCAATTCTTTTAATTTGATTCTGAGCAATATTCATGGAGGTTGGACCGGTTATCAAAGTAACATCAGCGCCTAAACAGGCTAATTCATCAGCAAGTGCAAATCCCATTTTCCCTGATGAATGATTGCCAATAAAGCGGACAGGATCAATGGCTTCATAAGTGGGCCCTGCGGTTACCAAGGCTTTTTTACCGTTTAGAGGAAGTTTTTTTTTGGTTTCCTGAACAATAAATTCAATAATTTCTTCGGGCTCTGCCATTCTGCCTTCGCCAATTAAACCACTTGCCAATTCGCCATAAACAGGTTTAATCAATATATTACTGTAGGATACTAATTTAGCAATATTTGCTTGAGTAGATTGGTGTTTCCACATATCTAAATCCATAGCCGGGGCTAAGTATACCGGACATTTGGCAGAGAGGTAAATAGCAGAAAGTAAATTATCACACAGGCCGGAAGCAAATTTTGCTAAGGTATTTGCACTGATTGGGGCAATTAAAAGTAAGTCAGCCCACAAACCTAAATCTACATGATTATTCCATTCCCCGGTTTCAGGATCAAAATAATTAACTAATACTGGATTTTTGGAAAGGGTTGAAAGCGTTAAAGGAGTAATAAAGTTCCCGGCATCCTTAGTCATGATTATCTTAACATTTGCACCCATCTTAACCAATAACCGGGTTAAAAATGCAGATTTATAGCTGGCTATACTGCCGCAAACGCCAAGTAGAATATTTTTATTAGTAAGCATAGGGCTTTTAGCAAAGCGCATAGCACAAACTTTCTGCCCTATGCTTTAGACTTTAATTTTGCTCTTTTGACGGATTTCTATAATAAACCTTATCATTTAAAAACTCATCCACAGCAATTAAACCCGGCTTTGGCATACGTTCATAGTGTTTAGATATTTCAATCTGTTCACGGTTTTCAAATACTTCTTCTAAGTTATCATTTGCGGATGCAAACTCAGCTAACTTTCCATGAAGTTCTTCTTTCATGTTGCTGGCAATTTGATTGGCACGTTTACTGATAATTACGATTGACTCATAAACATTATCAGTTTTTTTATCCAGTTCACGAACATCACGTGTTATTGTACTATTTGGAACAGTATTTTTAAGATTTGTCATTTTAATTATTTTTAATTTCTTCTGGTTTATTTTCTTTTTTAACTTCTTTTGCTTTTTCTGAGGCCTGTTCAAGTTGTAAAACTCTTTTTACATCAGCAATACCTTTTTCACTATCTTTTTTCAGCTCTTTGGTATCTTTAAGATATTTGCTTGCTGCATATTTTTCAATAAATTCTGAACTCATTTGAATTGCTTCATTAAAGCGATCTTCTTGCTTGGTTTCAAAACTATTTTTAGCGTATAAATATTGCGCTTTAATAGCTAAAAACTCCATTTCTTCTCCAAATTTTGTATCCGGATAATCACGCAGGGAGTTTCTGAATGCAATTACTGCAGATTTATAATCTCCTAAATCAAAAAACAATTTTGCATTAGCATAAGATTTAGTCTCCAGTTTATCGCGTAAATTAGTAATAAGTTTACTCGCTTCTACTACCCGCTCACTTTTGGGATACAAGTTAATGAATAATTGTAATGCTTCAATTGCTTTTACTGTATTTTCCTGGTCTAATGAGTAAACAGGGGATTCCAAATAATAACAATATGCTGCCATAAAACGGCATTCTTCTGCTCTTGGACTTGTTGGGTAAGTATCAGCAAATATTTTGTAATGATATCGGGCTGTTGTATAGTCTTTCAGCTTAAAATTTGTAGATGCATAATAATAGTACAAATCTTCAGCTTCAGCTCTTCCTCTGTACTTTTGCACTAAATCATCAAATAATATTAAAGCCTTTGTATAATTTTTCTTATTATATAAACGAATAGCTTCCTGATATTTTTTGGCAGTATCGTTACTTGCCATTAACTTTTCAAAATTGCTTTTGCAACCGGTAATTAATGCAATTAATAAGAGTAATATGCCGGCAGCTTTTATAGGCTTGTTTTTAAACATCTTGCGAAGATAAGGTAATTCATTAAAAGGTCAATTATATTTAGGAATTTTTAACATTTCATTGTTAAGAAGATGTTTTGTAAAAAACAATAAATCCTTTAAAATCAAATATTGTAGTTTTTGTTATTTTTATACAGAGATTTGGAATTCATTTTGACAGGTATTTGTGCCATAGATACTCATAGATAGGGGTTATGCTACTTAAGATTATATGCAATTAGATTTTTCCGCTTTTAAATCATTGTTTGAATTACATTATAAATCTCTGGCAAGGGCATCATACCAAATTCTGGGTGATAAAGATATAGCTGAAGATATTGTTCAGGATATATTTTGTAAACTATGGGAAAAGAAAGATGAAATACAAATTTCGACTTCATTAAAGTCTTATTTATATCAAAGTACAATAAATCATTCTCTTAATCATCTTAAAAAGTTTAAACGCTCCGGAATAAGGGAAGAGTTATTTGTCTCTTCTCATTTATCAGAAGAAAATAATGCCGAAAGTAATATGGCATTGAAAGAAATTAATCAACTCGTTAAAACAGCAGTTGATTTACTCCCCCAAGGTTGCAAAACGGTTTTTGTACTTAGTCGTTTCCAACATCTGAGTTATAAGGAAATTGCCTCAAATTTAGGAATTTCACCAAAAACGGTAGATAACCAAATGGTTAAAGCTTTAAAGCATTTGCGTAAACACTTAAAAGATTACATTAAAATATTTTTGTTTTTTTTTCTATATAAGTAGGGGAACTATCACTATGCGTTGTCTTATAATTATGGAAACACATATTATGGAAGAGATAGTTTTGGAACAAGCCATACAAAAAATATTATCAGGTGATTATATTCTTGATGATTTTCAGGATATTTTACAATTAGTAAGTAAAATTATTGCATAAAAAAAATGGAAAATAAAGAGTTGTATTGGGAGTTAATTAGCAAATATCTTTCAGGGAATATAACTACTCCCGAGGCTGAACAACTCATGGAATGGGTAAATAAGGATAATGAGCATGCAAACATGCTTAAAGAATTGCAACAGGTTTGGGATAAGTCTAAAACGTATGGGCAAGATTTTGATCCTGATATAACTCTTGCCTGGAAAAATTTAGAACAACGTTTAGAACATACTGATGTAAAAATTATACAGTCTGTTAAAACAAGATCTGTTAATCGTTATTGGCAGGTTGCGGCGGCCATTGTTTTTTTATGCGTTTTAAGTATATTATCTTACCGTGGAATTAAAAATAGAACTATTGAAGTTGCAACAGCAAAAGGAGAGCACAAAGAAACTGTATTGCCAGATGGCTCTAAAATATGGCTAAATGAACAAAGCTCATTATCATATAAAGCTGATTTTAATAAAGATCCAGAACGACAGGTAGAAATAAAGGGAGAAGTATTTTTTGAAGTGACCAAAAATCCTGAAAAACCTTTTATAATTTTAGCCGGAAAAACTCAAACACAGGTTTTAGGTACTTCATTTAATGTGAGATCAGTTTATGCAGAAGATGAGGTTATTGTTTCCGTATTTACCGGAAGAGTTTCTTTTAAACCTAAGGATAGGTTTAAACAAGAAATTATACTATTACCGGGTGATGAAGGTAAATATACAGGAAACGGTTCTCTTAGTAAATCCCATTACATAAATACTAATTTCATGTTCTGGAAAAACAAGAAACTCGAATTTAATAATGTGCCGGTTATAGATGTTCTGAAAGAGATTGAATCCTGTTACCATATAAAATTTATACTTAAAGATCCGGCTATTGCTTCCCGTAAAATTACTTCTTATCTTGATGGGTATTCACTTAACCAGGTTAATGTTTTGCTGGAAGATCTGCTTGAAGTTAAAATAACAAAAACTGATAATTCATATATTATTAACCCCCAAAAATAGTCTTTAAAAGTCATTATGAAAAAAATAGTTGTATTTTTAGTGGGATTATTGTGCCCATTCTCAATTATATACGCGCAACAGGATTTGCTTGATAGACAGGCATCTGTAAACTATAATCAAGTTAAACTTGAAGATGTTCTTATTGATTTGCAAAAAAGGTATGATCTGAAATTTACCTATGCAAATGATCAACTTTTCTTAGAAAGAAAAGTCAGCTTATTTGCAGAAAACCAAACAATTAGTGAAATATTAAATAAATTATTTACGCCCCTCCAAATAGAGTATCATTTAATAAACAATAATATTATTTTAAAGCCGATAAAAGCTATTAGTGTAAAAAAGCCTAAAACCAGTAGTATTTCAGGTATTGTTCGTGAAAAAGGATCGTTAGAATCATTACCCGGAGCAAGTGTTTATATTCCTGAACTTAAACGTGGAACGATAACTAATAACTATGGGTTCTATAGTATTAACCTGAGCGAAGAAGAATATACACTTGAAGTTTCTTTTGTAGGGTATAAAAAGTTTATTCAACAAATTTCCGGGCTCGAATCCCAAAAGATAGATATTGAACTTGAACAAGTTGATGCTTTGCAGGAGGTTGTGATAAATGCTAATCGTAGCGAAGAGAAGATTACCGAAACTACACAAATGAGTTCTATTGATATTCCTGTTCATCAGGTTAAAGGGCTTCCGACTTTATTAGGAGAGAAAGATGTGTTTAAGGTTTTGCAACTTCTTCCGGGTGTACAAAAAGGTACCCAGGTAAGCACTAGTTTTTATGTACGCGGTGGTAATGCTGATCAAAACCTCATTATTCTGGATGATGCCATAGTGTATAATGCAAATCACCTGTTTGGATTTTTCTCCGTATTTAATGGAGATGCTATCAAGAGTGTACAACTTATAAAAGGAGGCTTTCCGGCACGTTTTGGAGAACGCCTGTCTTCCGTATTGGTATTAAATATGAAAGACGGAAATAAAGAGAAAATTCATGGAGAAGCAGGAATTGGTTTACTTTCATCTCGTTTTACTTTGGAGGGTCCAGTTAAGCAAGGAAAATCCTCATTTCTGGTTTCCGGACGCCGAACGTATGGAGATATTTTAGTTGCCCCATTTCTTAGTAAAAATACTAAAGCAGGCTATTATTTTTATGATCTGAATGCTAAATATCATACCGAAATTGATGAAAAAAACAGGCTGTATTTAAGTGGTTATTTTGGCAGAGATAAACTATATACAAAAAACATAAACAAATCTACAGATAGTGAATCTAAGACCAGTTTTGGCTGGGGTAATGCGACACTTACAGCCCGATGGAATCATATATTTGGTAAAAAGATATTCAGTAATACATCACTTATTTTTAGTCAATATCGTTTAGGTATTAGCCAGATTGATAAAAATAAAGATGAGTTTTATCGTTTAAGTTATAGCTCAGCTATAACAGATATTGGGGTAAAGTTTGATTTAGACTATACTTTAGGTACACAGCATTACATGCGGATAGGAGCACGTTCGGTTTTACATAATTTTATACCCACTGCACTGGTAACTAAAGGTTCTGCTGAATATCAAAATTCATCAAGAAAAAATCCCGTTAATTCATTTGAAAACAATATTTTTGTTGAAGATAACTGGCATATTGGAGAAAATATAGCTTTAAATGCGGGGGTAAGAGCATCAAGTTTTACAACTCAGCGTAAAACTTACCTAAATGCAGAACCACGTTTTTCAGCAAAAGCTATGCTTGCTCCAGAATTGGCATTAAAAGCAGCCTACTCCCGCATGAATCAATATATTCACCTGCTTTCAAATCCAGGCTTAGGCCTTCCTACCGATCTGTGGATTCCGTCCACTAAAAAAATCGTTCCTCAGCGTTCAGACCAGTTTACATTAGGATTAGCCCGTGATATTTCAGAAAAGGAACTGACCTTATCTGTTGAGGCATATTATAAAAAGATGTATCATATTGTAGGATATAAACCCGGAGCATCATTTTTGGATGAATATGAGATAGGGGAGGAGATAGCAGAGGAGGATTTTAGTACTGCAGAACCCATAACATGGGAAGATAATATCACAGCGGGTAATGGGAAGAGCTATGGAGCTGAATTCTTACTTCAAAGAAAAAACGGAAAACTTTCCGGTTGGCTTGGTTATACCCTTTCCTGGACAAAGTTTAAATTTAATGAGTTGAATAATGGAGAAGAATTTTATCCTCAGCAAGATCGAAGACATAATCTTTCATTGGTTTCAATTTACCAGGTCTCTCCTAAAATAAAACTGTCAATTTCATGGGTTTATTCCAGCGGAGCGCCTTTGGATGTACCCTTAGCAACTTATAGAGTAAAGACAGAGGGCCCTGTAGCGTCATCTTATTGG
>JBASZP010000136.1:0-4233 GCA_049660965.1 Daejeonella sp.
CTCTAAATTGAGTATGAAGGTTTGTGTGGGCAAGGCTTTAACTAACCCAACCCCGCAACTGAGCAGCGAACTATATAATGCCCAGGTTAACCCTGTTTGGAATATTCCGTATAGTATCGCTAAGAAAGAAATGTTACATCAGCTGGTACGTAACCCTTCTTATTTGTCCAAGCGTAACATTAGTGTATATAAAAATAATGGTAAAAAAGTCAATGCTTCTTCTATTAACTGGTCTAAAATCTCCCCGAAAAATATTCCTTATTCCTTCAGGCAGGCCCCGGGAAATTATAATTCCCTGGGTAAAATTAAGTTCCAGTTTGTAAATTCAAGCAGTGTTTACTTGCATGATACGCCTTCTAAATATCCATTCCAGCTGGAAAAACGGGCTATAAGTCATGGTTGTGTACGTTTGGAAAAACCTTTGGAACTGGCCAGGGCTATTTATGGAGAAGGAGAGCAATATGAGCGGATAGAAAAAGAGTTCGCGGCTTCTACTGCTATTACCCGCAATATTGCCATCAAGCCAAAAATTCCGGTTTTTATAGATTACAGAACTTGTTTTGTGGATGAGAGCGGGCAGATCCAGATCAGGCCTGATGTTTACCAGTTAGATACTATACTCTATTCTAACATGAAAAGCAAAAATGCGTTAAGCCCTGCTTTATAACTTTACAAGGCTATATAGTGTATTTTACTTAAAAGAGCATTAATAAATGATTGAAAAATTAAAGAACTCTAAATGGTATGACCTGTTAATTGGTATTTTTTTAATGACGGGGGCTTTTTTAATTTATTATTACTTAGATGACGCAGAGAAAAGAGGAGTGGAACACCCAATAAGGAATTGGTTCTTTTACTTAATTTATAAGTTTTCAGGTAAGTTCTGTACCAGTTTGATCTTATTTTTATTAGGTTTTGCACAGTTAATGAAATACTTTATAAATGTATTTAGAAGCACTTCTTCTTCTGGCAAGTCAAAATAAAAATTTCCTGTTTAGATCAATTGATCTAAACAGGAAATTACAAGAATATTTTTTAATATGGTATATTACCATTTATAAGCCTTCCAAGTCATTTTATTGCCAAAAATAATATCACCAGACTTACTTACTATTCCAGTACCTTAGGTTAATTCCCCCTTATTACTGTCGAATTTAGCAGTAAAAATAAAACTAGCAGTTGGATCATCATCATAATTAGGAATTGTTGCTTTAAACTGTGTACCTACTAACTCCCATGTGCCTGTAGCATCTACTAATTTAGGGTTTTCTTCATCAGATAATTTAAATACTCCCTTATCTTCAACAGTAAAGTATAAGTTATCATATTCGGTATTATTAGCCAACTGATACCTGCCAGCCCACTTTCCCTGAATTGCCGGCACTTCAGGAATTACCGGGGTGGTTGTTTCATCTTTTTTACAGGCCGTAAATGCAAAGGCCATAAACAGTGCAACAGCGCTTAATTTTAATAGTTTCATAATTTTCATGATTTAAATGGTTAATAAATTAATTTTTATTTTCAGCATAAGCTTTACAACTATAATGTCATGAATGTTTTCCTTAGGTTTTATCATTCCGGTAAACTTAACATAATACTCTGCCCGCCTTAATTCAGTTGGCTTATAGTATCTGCTGTTCGGTATATTCTGAAAGGCATGTCGAATGGAGTGATCAAATTGGATTTTCAATCCACCTGATTAATTTAGTTTGGGATACCCTGCGGAACAGCAAAGACAAGCTTTTGCCATACTTCCATCGTCGGCAATGCCATGCTAACCAAGCTTTATTATATTATAATCGAATGGTAATGCCATTCGGACAAAAATTTGCCCTATTGCAATCGGATGCAATACGATACGGACAAGTATTTGTCTTATTGCAATCGGATGCAATGCGATGCGGACAAGTATTTGCCATATTACAATCGAATGAAATACGATGCGGATAAGTATTTGCCATATTGCAATCGGATACAATATGATGCGAATAAGTATTTGTCCTATTGCAATCGGATGCAATGCGATGCGGACAAGTATTTGCCATATTGTAATTGGATGCAATACGATGCGGACAAGTATTTACCATATTGCAATTGGATGCAATACGATGCGGACAAGTATTTACCCTATTGTAATTGGATGCAATACGGTCCAGACAAGTATTTACCCTATTGTAATTGGATGCAATATGATGAGGACAAGTATTTCCCATATTGCAATTGGATGCAATACGATGCGGACAAGTATTTGCCCTATTGCAATCGGATGTAATGTGATGCGAACAAGTATTTGCCCTATTGCAATCGGATGCAATACGATGCGGACAAGTATTTGCCATACTACAACCGGATGCAATACAATAAAAAAATTAAAAAAACAGTTGCCTGTTTTATTGATAATTATTTCTTTTGTCAGGTAATTAGATAGTAAACAGATTAGTTCACTTAAAAATTTATTTTATGATCTTATTTCATTTGAACAACCCTTTTATTAATAGCAGAATTAGCAATGCTAATTTTAATAAAATGGCACAAACCCACCTGGCACGCCTGAAAGCCAATAATGCCAGCAAACAGTTCGATGGCCTGATCAATGCCACGGACCCTCTTCATGAAGAATATAAAAAGGCGCTGGTCAGCGGAAGCGGTACCAGTTCGGTAAAGGAAGTGCAAACCATGAGTGCGGATGAAGGGATTAAAGGTATTAGAGCTTTTATTTCGCGTAAGGAGGGCGTAATTAATGACAAATTTTCAAGGAAATCGGCTGCTTACCAGGAATTCTTCCCGCTGGGCTTAAGCGAATATACCCAGGCATCCAAAAAGAACATCCAGCTGATCACGGAGCGCCTGATTAAAGCGTGTGAAAATTCTGAAGTAAGCGCCATTAATGAGCTGGGTACAGAATTAAAGGCCTTACTGGATGCTTACCTGGACAACCGGGAAAC
Organism: Daejeonella sp.; assembly: GCA_049660965.1. Lineage (GTDB taxonomy): Bacteria > Bacteroidota > Bacteroidia > Sphingobacteriales > Sphingobacteriaceae > Daejeonella. Next base: position 2,946 of record JBASZP010000136.1, read on the forward strand.
TCAGTTAAAAAGTATAGGGAGTGTTAAAACCTTATCGAATAAGGGCAAAACCCAGCGTGACCAGCTGGCGCTGCAATTATATATTAATTTGCTGAGTTTGCTGCTGATGTATGCTTCGGATACGGATAAAGTAAAAGCGTATTATGATGAATCGTTTTTAAAGAAAGCGAAAATCAAAGAAATCCCAGCGGGAACGCCTCCTCCTGCGGTATAATTAATACGGCTAAGTCACTAAGGGAATATTTAACAGTAAACTTTAAAAAGAAATGCCGGCTTACGCCGGCATTTTTTAGTTGAAATAAGGTTATTAATAAGCCACTATTGCTCAGGGCTAAATAATAATTATGCTTTAATTAATTGGAATAGTGATAGAAAATGGCGGTATTTTGTGGGGCTAAATTTTGATCATTATTGATGCTCTCCCAGTGAAAATCATTAATGTTAGTATCAGACGGAGATATCCCTGTATCAAGATCACAGGTTCCAGTTGGATTAATCTTCAATCCTGGTTTATTTAAATCTGAACTGCCAGTTTTATAGGTTAGTATATCTATGGTCAGGCTACCATTATTACTAACAACTTTCAGCTTTCCATAATTACCTGCATTTGTTTTATACAAAATAACAGCCCCTGGTTTTAGTAAAATACCGGCAGCGGATGTACCGACTATTTTTTCGGCAGTCATTTTAGGTTCCATCTCTTTAATATCTGCGAGAGTGATCTTATCAAAAGCTAGTTTAGGTGCAGCTGTACTAGCTTTGTCTTTTTTACAGCCCTCTATTGTTAGGGCAGCAAGTGATAGAACGAGTATTGTTTTTTTAAGGTTCATAAGGTTTAATTTTTAAAAAGTAAATAAATAGTTAAGGCACAAATATAAATTTTTAATCTGGTATTACATATCTGGTTTAAGGCGTTCTGCAGGATCACTTAAATTCCTTAATTTGTCATCCTGAGCGAAGTCGAAGGGCGGCAAATTAACCACAATTTTAGGATATATTATCCAGCTCGTCTGGATTTAAAAATCCCGATGCGATAACAAAGGATTTGCAATCCGCTGTAAACTAAACTGCTGTTCGTCATGCTCTGAAAGGCATGGTACGTTGGTATGTGGCCTCACCCCGGCCCTCTCCGAAGGAGAGGGAGCCTAATCCGCTGTGTGCCATGTCCTGAAAGGAATGGCGAATTGTTTAGTTCGGGATGCCCTGCGGAACATCCCGAACAGCGGTTACTGGTCTGTAAGGATACAGACCAGTGAAAGAAGAACAGCGTAAATATTGAAAAAACTAT
>JBASZP010000137.1:0-3802 GCA_049660965.1 Daejeonella sp.
TTTAAAGCTATTTTATGTTTCCAACCTAATGAATGTAATTTAGATACATCCAGTAATTTACGAGGTGTCCCATCTGGTCTTGAGGTATCAAAAATCAAATCTCCTGCAAAACCGGTTACTTCTTTTACCAGTTCAGCAAGCTCCTTAATACTTACATCTTCGCCACATCCAACGTTTACAATCTCTGCACCACTGTAATTATTCATCAAAAAAATACAGGCATCCGCTAAATCATCAGAATTTAAAAACTCTCTTTTGGGCATACCCGATCCCCAAATTGTAACAGTGGGTAATCCTGCCTCTTTAGCTTCATGAAACCTGCGTATGAGTGCAGGTAATACATGCGAATTTTCCGGATGATAGTTATCGTTAAGGCCATACATGTTTGTAGGCATAACACTTATATAATCTGCCCCGTACTGATTTCTGTAATTTTCGCAAAGTTTTATGCCTGCAATTTTTGCAATGGCATATGGTTCGTTTGTTTGCTCCAGAGCTCCCGTAAGCAAATACTCTTCTTTAATTGGCTGAGAGGCCATTTTGGGATAGATACAAGAACTGCCTGTAAACAATAATTTAGTAACATTATTACGATAAGCCGCCTCTACAGTATTTGATACAATCATCAAATTGTCATACAAAAACTCTGCACGGTAAGTATTATTTGCTACTATACCACCCACTTTACCAGCCACTAAAAAAACATACTTTGGGCGTTCCGTTTCAAAAAAAATATTTACCGCTGCCTGATTGCGCAAATCAAGTTCACCGGAATTTTTACATATGATATTTGTAAAACCCTGTTGTTTTAATGCTCTTATAATGGCTGAACCAACCAGACCTCTGTGCCCGGCTACATAAATTTTATCCGTCAAATTCATCATGACTGTGCAAATAAATAATTTCGTGACATAGACTTGTCCAGCCCGAAAACACTTTCTTCTTTCAGGTTGGCAATCATTGCATAACCTAACGACGGAAGATTAATTTTTATTGTTTTATTTTGAACAGCAACTAAGTTACCTTCAACAGTATAAGCTGATTTATAAAAGCTTTTTTCAAGCATATTGCTGTTAACAGGCAGCTTTTCTAAATCAATATTTTGATAGCCGGAAGTAAACTCTTTTATTGCATTAATTTCTGCTTCGGCTATAACAGCCGGCTTTCCTAACCAATGCAAAACACTAATAACCCCTTCAGATTGAAATAACGCTGAAAACTCCTGCTGAGTAGTGTAAACAAATACATAAGACTTAAACAAAGGCCGGGTTACGTTTTTGTTTTTCTTAAGTCGTGGCAAATCCATATTTACATACGGAACAAATGTTTCAATTTTCTTTTTTGTCAGCAGGGTTGCAACTTTCTTTTCACATTGCGGCCTGGTGTAAAGTACGTACCAATTTTTCTGCATAAACATTTTTTTTTGTGAAATGTGCAGTTAATCGGGATAGTGGAACGAAATAATAGTTTTGTTCAGAGATATTTGGAGATATTCAATTGGTAAATCCAGAAAAATATTGGAGGATATGATTGCACTTTGCTATGCAATTAAGCAGTTAATCAGATAGTTGGAAAATGGGTACAAGCCAAAGGGTATTTATTTTGACATAGCTTGGAACACAAATTTATACTTCTATTTACAATTATTAAAATAATTAGGTAATTATTTTTTTATTATGAAACTTTTTTTTGTTTGCCGCCCCTGTCTTTGTTGCCATACACATAGTCGTACCCATATCCATAATTGCTTTTTATAATTCCTCTTGCTTTTACCCCATTAAAAATAATTGCCGGGTTATACAATGGATTTATCTGGTTATTTTCATCAATCCGTTTTACCAGCATTTTTGGAGTATAGTCATGCCGTATAACATACAGTGTTGCATCGCACAAACCAGAAAGTATATAAGCATCTGTTACCAATACTGCCGGAGATGTATCTATAATAACAACATCAAAAGAATTATCCAGATAATCAATTATAGCACTTACCTTACCGTTTGCTAAAAGCTCAGAAGGGTTTTCTGGCAGGCTACCTGGCGAAATAAAATGAAGGTTCTCGTATCCTTCAAGCTTTTTTGTTACCTCATCCACTTTCTTTTCACCCATTAACAGCTCGGTAACTCCGTACTCCTGATTTACATTTAATATTTTCGAAAGGCTGGGGTTATTCAGATCCATATCAACCAATACCACATTTTTACCAGTTAACGAAATGCTCATTGCTAAATTAGCCGCAACAAAACTTTTTCCCTCGCCAGATATACTTGATGTAAGGAGTATTTTTTTATGTGAAGAGTCGATGCCTAAAAAGGATAACGATATTCTTAATTTCCGAAATTCTTCAGCAACAAAACTTCTTGTTCCTTTCTCTATTACTATTGGGGATTTCGATTTATCAAAAGCAATTTCACCAATAATTGGAATAGCTGTCATTTTTTCAATTTCCGACCTGTATTTAATCTTACCGGTAAAAGCATCTTTAATGGTAATAATGCCAACACAAAAACCCAGTGCCGCTACTACGGCCATTATGTAAATTAATTTTCGTTTAGGACTAACCGGATCTTTACCAGCTAAAGCTTTATCTACAACCCGGCTTCCTATTGTTACATTAGCCAACCCCAATTCAGTATCTTGTTTTTTTTGTAATAAAAAGGCATATGCCGAAATTTTAGTACTATGTTCTCGGCTTATTTCCAGCAACTGACGCTCTTTTTGAGGAACTGTTCTTAATGTAGAATTATAGCCTCCAATTGTAGAAGACAAGCTTTGTCTTGCTGCTGAAAGAGAAGCCTTTTGTGTTCGGATATTTTCAATAATGCCGGGTTTCATTTTAGCTATTTCTTCAGCCTTTGCTAACAGAATGGGGTTGTTTTCACCCATTGTCTGCTTCATAGTATTGTACTCCAGCTGGGCTGAATGTAAACGCCCCATCATTCCCGATAAAGCAGGGTCTGTTACTGCTGAAGGGGCTAATACATCGCCTCCACCCTTTCCATTAACAGCTAATTCGACCTGACTTAACATTGCAGACTGAGTATTAATATCTCCCAGTTTCTGATCTGTACTTGCCATATTCTGCAGCAAAAGTTCACTTTGTGCACTTATATTAGCTGCATTTGAACCCGCTTTATAATATTCTATTTTCTTTTCTATAGAATCAAGATCTTTTCGTAAAATGGTAAGTTGACCATCAAGAAATGATAAGGTTTTTTTGGCTTGTGTATTTTTATCATTAATCGAGGCCTCTTCATATGCAACAATAAGCTCATTAAGTATATTTACAGCCCGTTGAGGTATTACATCTCTGTAGCTTATATCCAAAATAGCAGATTGCCGGTTAGAAGTTACCTTGAGGCCCTTAATTAGTGCATCTGCAAAAACACGGGGGTCTCCAAGAGAAAAATATAGCTCTTTTTGTGTTTCCGGCGAAGGGCTGTAATATTGATTTTTTGTAAACTTTAATACTCCGTAATCAGTATTCACAAATTCATCCAATGAATATTTACCTTTTCCATTTAATGTTACGGTATTACTGTTTTTATCGTAAGTAAAGGTAACTTTTTGGGCGTCTGCTACTGAATCTGGATTTTTGGCCTCAATAGTAATTGGAGACATTACATAGGCGTCAGCCTCCTTAACCTTGCCCTTTTGCGTAATCGGTGCATACAAAGCCAATCGTTTAACAACCGTTTCCATCAAAACCCTCGATTGCAACACCTCTATCTCATTTTCTACAACTTTTTTTGTAGCCACCTGATCAATTTGTTCCTCCAGTTTCGAACCTTGTGTGCCTCTT
>JBASZP010000138.1:0-11635 GCA_049660965.1 Daejeonella sp.
ACTTAAAGCTGACTTTTAGCGGATCGGGATTTTCAGGATTGCCAACCAGGTTTTGGTCTTTAATGGTATAAAAGCCTTCCGGATGATCTTCTGCCAGCCAATAAGGTTCTGAAATGGAAGTGGCGGGCATGCTGCTTTCTACTGTTTTCAGAATATTCTTATTTAGAGAAGTATTTTGCGGTAAACCGGAAACGCTTTCTAAGGTAATGGGCGCTGCCGAGCGGAGAATAAGCTCCGAACGGATCTTCACACTATCGCCAATAGCATAGCTTGGAACCGCGGCATAGCTTTCAAACCAAAGGCCTGCTGCTGCGGCAATCAGCTCTTTTATTTCTTTCTCTTTTTGCTCTTTCCAATAAGTGTCTTTTAGTTTTTCCAGTTCTGTAAGGATGCTGACTAAGGCAGCAACAGATTTGGAGGGTTCTTCTATATTGAAACTTTCATTGGCTTGAGAGATTAACCCGGCAACTTTCTCTCCCCCTGCAAGGCGGTTCCATTGCATATTAATTCCATCAAACAAGTCTGTTTGTGCGGCATCGCCTGCAACAGGTTTAAAGTACTCGAAAGTTTGTCCGCGTTGGCTGGCGCTGCCAAAACCCTGGCTTTTATGGTTAGACCTGCTTTCCGCCGCGATTTCGCCATAGCCTTTTCCCAGCAGGGGGTTGTACAGGCCTACGTCCAGCTTAAGCTGGTCATTGGATGTGGTGTTATTCCCTCCAAAATTATAGGTATTCCATACCATGCGTTTGGCCTGCCAGGTTTGTACCTGTTTTAATTGTTCGGGAAAGCGTTCAGGGTCGGCGGCGGCAACAAAGGCTTCGCGGGCAATAATGGCTGAGGCCGCGTGGTGGCCATGTCCGGCACGGGTATCTTCGGGGAAGCGGGCGATGATCACATCGGGTTTAAATTTACGGATAACCCATACCACATCGGCCAGTATTTGTTCTTTGCCCCATATATTAAAGGTTTCATCGGAGGTTTTTGAAAAGCCGAAATCATTGGCCCGTGTAAAGAACTGTTCTGCCCCGTCTATGCGGCGGGCGGCTAATAGTTCCTGTGTACGGATCAGTCCCAGCAATTCGCCCTGCTCATTGCCAATCAGGTTTTGTCCGCCGTCACCGCGGGTTAAGGATAGGTAACCCGTCCGTACTTTGCGTTCTTTGGCCAGGTAGGACAGCAGCCTGGTGTTTTCATCATCGGGATGAGCGGCAATATAAAGTACAGTACCCACAATATTTAATTTTTGAAGCCCGAGTTTAATTTCGGCCGCGTTAAGCTGGTGGGCTGTTTGCGCATTTAGCGACAGGGAAAGGCTGATAAAAAGCGCTGCAGGCAGGTAACGAATATTCATATTATATTAATATAAGGGTCTAAATTAAGAAAAAACCGGATGTAGCGCCTGATAGTTGGAAATTAGTAGAAGTTTGGGTGTTATAGTATGTGATTTTTTTATTAAAGGTGTTGTGTAATTAAGTTTTATACCATTTTTCTTAATTATAATCAGAATCTGTGGTATTAACACTATCCGCTCTATGCCACGGGGACATGTTACTTTATTCACTTTTGTTTTTTTATTGGTGTTCATGATTGCTTGGCAATTTTCCTTAATGAAAAAGTAACCAATGCCGAGTGCAACGAGACCACGAAGGCCTTAAAACAATAAACAAAACTGAGTACAATCAAGACAGAACGAAGCTTCCGCCCACTGGCCATACTCCCAGCCTGCCGTTCTGTCTTCCCAGCACTTTTAATACCATTATTTATCTATTCCTACTATAGCTGTCTACAACTTTTTGCTTGCTATCAATGCCTTTCTGTCAGATGATGTGAACTTTCTGCATGCTGTCACAAACTTTCTGTCAGGTGGCGCGAACTTTCTGTGTGCTGTCACAAACTTTCTGTCAGGTGGCGTGAACTTTCTGCGTGCTGTTACAAACTTTCTGTCAGGTGGTGTAATCTTTCTGCTTGCTGTCGCGAACTTTCTGTCAAGTGGCGTGAACTATTTGTATGCTGTCGCAAACTTTCTGTCAGGTGACTGCAGCTTTTTGCTTGCTGTTAACAACTTTCTATTAGGTGTTCGTATCTTTCTGTTATTTTACAGCAATAGTCATCAGGCTTTCCTGGACACGTATGAAGCTTTACGTTTTATTAATGACCGCAGGGGCGGAAGGAGCGGGGATGATAAGGATACACCGGAAGAAGAATAGGCGGAAAGTTTTTAAAGGGCAGCCTCTTACTAATATGTAAGGGGCTGTTTTTTTATGGGTAATGCTAAGAGAAAAATGAGCGGGGTGTTTTAATTAAAGGGGTAATATATTTGGCAGTATTAAAATCTGCACTAGGGGAATGCATGCCGATATGGGATTTGGGATTTTGCTATAAATTGGATCTATGCAATGCATAAATTGACCATAATAATCTATAATCTGCTTTAAAAAATTAACTTAGTGGCTTGAAATAAGAATAATTTTTAACTGCATATAATGGCTAAAACAGCAAAGATTGAACAGGAAGAACCATTGAAGGTTAAACTCTGGAAAGCAGCCGACAAGCTCCGTAAAAATATGGATGCTGCCGAATATAAACACGTTGCTTTAGGTTTGATATTCCTGAAATATATATCAGACGCTTTTGAAGAACAATATCAAAAATTGGTTGCTCAAAAAAGTGAAGGTGCAGACCCCGAAGACAAAAACGAATACTTGGCAGACAAAATATTTTTTGTTCCCGTTATAGCTCGTTGGACATACATACAGGGCAGAGCAACGCAACCGACCATTGGCAAAGACATTGACGATGCAATGGACGCAATTGAAAAAGATAATCCTTCTTTGCGTGGAGTTTTACCAAAAGTATTTGCACAAGAAAAACTGGACAAAGCCAGTTTGGGCGGACTGGTAAACCTTATAGGTTCAGCAACTTTAGGGACGAAAGAAGCACAAAGCAAAGATTTATTAGGACAAGTATTTGAATTTTTCTTGGGCGAATTTGCATTAGCAGAAGGTAAAAAAGGTGGACAGTTTTACACACCGCAAAGCGTTGTAAAATTATTGGTTGAAATGCTTGAACCTTACGAAGGACGAGGTTTTGACCCTTGTTGCGTTAGCGGTGGAATGTTTGTGCAAAGCGAAAAGTTCATCAAATCACATCAAGACAATTATAAAGCCCCCTCTAACTCCCCCAAAGGGAGAGGATTGAAATTGAATCCTTCGGATAGAATTAGTATTTACGGACAAGAGAGCAACCAAACTACCTGGCGTTTGGCTAAAATGAATTTATCCATTCGTGGCATTGACAGCAGCAATGTAAAATGGAACAACGAAGGTTCTTTTTTAAATGATGCTCATAAAGATTTGAAAGCCGATTATATTATTGCCAACCCACCGTTTAACGACAGCGATTGGAGTGGTGAACTTTTGCGTGATGATGTAAGATGGAAAGTATTAGGCGAAAAGCTAACACCACCCACAGGAAACGCAAACTATGCCTGGATACAACATTTCTTATATCACTTAGCACCAACAGGACAAGCAGGTTTTGTTTTGTCTAAGGGCGCATTGACAACAAATACCACAGGTGAAGGAGATATTAGAAAGGCTTTGGTAGAAAAAGGTTTGGTAGATTGTATTGTAAACCTGCCAACCAAACTATTTTTAAATACTCAAATACCAGCTTGTTTATGGTTTCTATCACGTGGTAAGGGCGTATCGCAATACGCCCCAACAGAACAGGGTTTTAGAAAACGTGAAAACGAAATCTTGTTTATTGATGCAAGAAATATGGGCTTTTTGATAAACCGTAAAAACAGGGATTTAAGTGACGATGACATTGCATTGATTACAGGAACATACCACAACTGGAGAAACCCAGACGGAAATTATGAAGATGTGGCAGGCTTTTGCAAAGTAGCAACCATTGAAGAAGTTGCCAAACTCAATTATGTTTTAACGCCAGGCAGATATGTTGGTTTGGCTGACGAAGACGATGATTTTGATTTTGTAGAACGCTTTACTTCTTTGAAAACAGAACTGGAAAAACAAATTGCCGAAGAAGCCGATTTGAATAAAAAGATTGCTGAAAATTTGTCTAAAATTGTGATAAAAACAGAAACGCTATAAAAAACGAAACCCGCTAGCTTGAATTGCTTCAGGGGCTAACGGGAATAAGATAGAGCAAATGTAAAACAAAATATTGAATGCTGCAAACACAATTCAAAAATGAGGTACGTTGAATTTGAAAATATACTCTCAACGGCTCGTATGAGCCGATACTTAAATGCTTGTGGTGGTAATACCAAAAAAGCAATGACTTTATATAGATTAAACCTTAGGTTATCTCAAGAATTATTAACCGTTGTAAGTTGCTTTGAAGTTGCTCTTAGAAATGCTATAAATACAAAGTGTTTATCATTAGGAAACGATTGGTTGAGAGATGGTGCTCATGTTGGAAGCGGTGGCATTTTTGATCATCATAATTGCCGACTAACTGCTACCAATATAAACGATGCTGTACGAAAACTAAATCACAACTATACGCATAACAAGTTAGTTGCAGAATTAGGTTTTGGCTTTTGGCGATACATGTTTGCCCAACATCAATATACTGCAACTGGCAGAAATTTACTGCGTATTTTTCCCGCAAAACCAACCAGTACGCCTGCCATTCAATATAACCACACTTACGTATTTAACCAACTGGCTCAAATAAACAACATACGAAACCGCATCGCCCACCACGAACCAATTTGTTTTCAACTAGCACATGCTGTAAAAAGCACCGTGTACGCAAGGCAACATTATGCACTTATTCAACAATTATTTCAATGGATGACCATTGACGAAAGCGCTTTGCTTTATGGCATAGACCACATTAATACTATTTGCAACCAAATAGACGCATTATAAAAATGACTGCACAAGAACTTATAAAACACCTGCAAACCTTACCGTCAACTACCAAAATAGTAGTGCGTGGCTACGAAGATGGCTACAACGATATTTTGAAATTGAAAGCGATAAAAATAAAACCTAAACCCGATGCTCATTGGTATGATGGCGAATATGAAGAAAGTAACGATGTTGGGGCAACCCTTGCGGTTGACCTATATGGCGAAAACCAAAACCCTAAAGACGACTTGAAATGATAAAAGAAAATATTGATAGAGTGGGCATTGAGTTGTATAGTAGATGGAAGGAATATAAACTTGGGGATGTTTTAGAAATAAAATATGGTAAAGATCACAAGGAAATTAACGATGGGAATATTCCTATTTATGGAAGTGGTGGAATTATGCGTTATGGAGACAAAGCACTTTACGATAAGAAATCAATTCTAATTCCACGAAAAGGTAGTTTAAATAATATTTTTTATAAGGACGAACCTTTTTGGACTGTTGATACAATGTTTTGGACAAAAATTAACGAAGGGAAGGTTTATCCAAAATTCTTATTTTATCAATTAACAACAGTCGACTATACAAATTTGAATGTCGGTTCAGCAGTTCCGAGTTTGACAGTTCCAGTAATTGAAGCGATTGATATTTTACTTCCACCCATCAAAGAACAAACCGCCATTGCCGACATCCTCAACAGTTTAGATGATAAAATAGACCTACTACACCGCCAAAACAAAACCTTAGAGCAATTGGCTGAAACGCTTTTTAGAAAGTGGTTTGTGGAGGAGGCAGAGGAGAGTTGGGAAGTAGTTAGACTCAAAAAGCTAGGTAAAATCATTTGTGGTAAAACACCTTCAAAAAAAGTTAGCAGTTATTTTAATGGTGAATATCCTTTTATAAAAATTCCTGATATGCACGGAAATACTTATGTTTTTGAGAGCATAGATAGTTTAACCGAGCAAGGGTTAAATTCTCAACAAAACAAAACAATTCCACCTAAGTCTATTTGTGTAAGTTGTATTGCAACAGTAGGACTAGTAGTAATGAATGCCAAAACATCACAAACTAATCAACAAATTAATTCAATTATCCCTTCTAAGGACATTTGTAGATATTTCATTTATTTAAAAATGTTGTCAATAAAGGATGAATTGTTGGCTATGGCAAGTGGTGGAACTGCAACTGATAATTTAAACACTGGTGATTTTTCTAAAATTGAAATTCAATTTCCAATGGAGAACGTATTGAAAGAGTTTCACGAAATAGTAAGTCCAATGTTTGACAAAATATATACAAATCAAACCCAAATCCGCACCTTAACCCACACCCGAGATACTTTGCTGCCAAAATTGATGAGTGGAGAAATACGTCTGAACACGATTTAAATGATTAGAAGATGAACACGATTAAAAAAATATGACTTTAAAAATCTTGTCAATCAAAAAATATAGTTAATCGTGTACAAGACAAGAAATAATAGAAATCGTGTTCAAGACAAAATGAATAATTAACAAAACAGAAAATGAATTCGAATTTTAATAATAATGAAGAAATAAACACATTAACACACAAGATTATTGGGTGTGCAATGCAAGTGCATAAGGTATTGGGTAATGGTTTTCAGGAAGTCATTTATCAAAGAGCCTTGGCAATTGAGTTTACATTTCAAGGTTTAGCTTTTGAAAGAGAAAAGGAAATGGAATTGTTTTATAGAGAAGAAAATATAGGAACAAGAAGAGTTGATTTTTTTGTAGAAGGAAAGGTAATGGTTGAAATTAAAGCCATAGAGCAACTATTGGATGTTCATAAAGCACAAGCGATAAATTATTGCGAAGCCTATAATATTGCAGATGGTTTACTGATAAATTTTGGCTCAAAAAGTTTAGATTTCAAAAGAGTTTACAATAAAAATCTTGTCAGTCCTGTAATCAATCAAAATCGTGTTCAAGACAAATGAAACCAATCACAGAAGATAAAATAGAAACCTTTGCTATTGAAGTGCTTCAATCTATGGGTTGGGAGTATGTTCACGGCTTGGCTATTGCTCCCGGAGCAGAACAATCGGAAAGAGAAAACTTTGAGCAAATTGTTTTGGTTGACCGGTTACGCAAATCAATTGCGGTGCTTAATCCAAATATTCCACACGATGCACAAGAACAGGCAATACAAAAAGTATTGCGGATTTATTCACCTGAATTGTTGCACAACAACGAAACCTTTCATCAGCTATTAGTAGAAAAAGTAAAAATACCTTATCAGCAAGACGGCTTTGAACGCAGTTATGAAGTGGCTTTGATAGATTTTGAAAATCCATTGAACAATGAATTCTTATGCGTTAATCAATATACCATTGTAGAAAAAAATCAAAATAAACGCCCTGATGTATTATTGTTTATAAATGGTTTGCCATTGGTAATAATTGAACTAAAAAATGCGGCTGACGAAAACGCCACCATGCGAAAAGCGTTTGACCAACTGCAAACATACAAATCAACTATCCCGAGTTTATTTACATACAATGCCATTTGCGTAATTTCAGACGGAATGGAATGTAAGGCAGGTAGCGTTTCGGCAGGTTACAGCCGTTTTATGACTTGGAAAACAACAGACGGCAAAAAAGAAGCATCACGCTTTAGTCCTCAATTAGAAATTCTAATCAAAGGAATGTTGAACCCCGCAACGCTCCTTGATTTAGTTAGAAACTTTATCGTTTTTGAAAAAACACTTAAAAATCAAGCAATTCATAAAAATCCTAAAAATCAGGGTTCAGACAACATTACACAAATAGAAACCGTTAAAAAATTAGCGGCATATCATCAATATTACGCAGTAAATAGAGCTGTTGAAAGCACCTTAAGAGCATCAGGTTTTTCTCTCCACCCTTTGGGGGGAGCTGGAGGGGGGCTTGGAGATAAAAGAGGCGGCGTAGTTTGGCACACACAAGGTTCGGGCAAAAGTTTGAGTATGGTTTTTTATTCGGGTAAATTAATAACAGCACCCGAAATGCAAAACCCAACCATTTTAGTAATTACCGACCGTAATGATTTGGACGACCAATTATTTGACACGTTTGCAAACTCCAAACAACTACTAAGGCAAGAACCAGTTCAAGCCAAAGACAGAGAACATTTAAAAGAATTACTAAAAGTGGCAAGCGGTGGAATTGTATTTGCCACTATTCAAAAGTTTTTACCCGAAGACCAAAAATCGGTTTACGAGCAACTTTCTGCACGCAAAAATATTGTAGTAATAGCAGACGAAGCCCACAGAACACAATACGGTTTTGAAGCATCAATCAAAGAAGTAAAAGACAAAGAAACCAAAGAAAAAATAGGAGAACGCATTGCTTATGGCTTCGCCAAATATATGCGGGATGCTTTACCCAATGCTACTTACATTGGTTTTACAGGAACTCCAATTGAAGGAACAGATGTAAATACTCCACAAGTTTTCGGACAGTATGTAGATGTGTATGATATTTCACAAGCGGTTGCCGATGGTGCAACAGTTCGTATTTATTATGAAAGCCGTTTGGCAAAAGTGAATTTAGATGAAGAAGGTAAACGACTAATTGAAGAATTTGATGCAGAGCTTGAACAAGATGAAGAAATAACAGACCAACAAAAAGCAAAAGCCAAATACACCAAATTGGAGGCTATTGTTGGTAATGAAGAACGCATAAAAAACTTAGCCAAAGACATTGTAACCCATTCTGAACAACGCCAAAAAGTATTTGATGGCAAAGGAATGATTGTAGCAATGAGCCGAAGAATTGCAGCCGATTTATACAAAGAAATTATTGCATTAAGACCCGAATGGCACGATGATGATTTAAGCAAAGGAGCTATTAAAGTTGTAATGACTTCAACAAGTGCGGATGGTCCAGAAATGCAACGCCATAACACCACAAAGCAACAACGTAAGAATTTAGCAGAGCGAATGAAAGACCCAGCCGACCCTTTGCGTTTGGTTATTGTTCGTGATATGTGGCTAACTGGTTTTGATGCTCCTTGTTTGCATACACTCTACATTGACAAACCAATGAGAGGACATAATTTAATGCAAGCCATAGCAAGGGTTAATCGAGTTTTCAAAGATAAGCCAGGCGGTTTAATTGTGGACTATTTGGGTATAGCAACTGACTTGAAAAAAGCGCTGTCTTTTTATTCTGATGCAGGTGGAAAAGGAGAACCAACTTTAGATTTAGAAAAAGCAATTGCTTTAATGAATGAAAAATTTGAAGTAGTTCAGCAATTTTTTAATGAAGAAGCAAAAACGCAAAATGATATAGTTGCCGAAGAACCCGAAGCATACTACGCAAACAGTTTCAAGTTTAATTACAAACGCTTTTTCAATGTAGAAGCAAAAGAAAAAATGTCAATCATTCTGCAATCAGAAGAACATATTTTAGGTTTAGAAGATGGCAACACTCGTTTTACCAGGGAAGTTACTTTATTAAGTCAAGCATTTGCTTTATCCATTCCCCATGAAAAGGCAATGGAAATCAAAGATGATATTGCGTTCTTTCAGGCGGTAAAAGCAAGACTGGTAAAGTTTGAAGGAATAGGAACAGGTAAATCAGATATTGAAATTGAAACAGCCATCAAACAAATAGTTGATGAAGCATTAAGTTCAGACAAAGTGATGGATATTTTTGAAGCTGCTGGTATGGCAAAACCAGACATTTCAATTTTATCAGACGAATTTCTTTTAGAAGTAAAAGGAATGAAGCACCAAAATTTGGCGTTAGAACTTTTAAAGAAATTACTGAATGACGAAATAAAAACACGTTCCAAAACGAATTTAGTAAAGAGTAAAAAACTATTGGAAATGTTGGAAGGTGCAATAAAACGTTACCAAAACAACTTGCTCACAACGGCAGAAATTATTCAAGAACTCATCAACATTGCAAAGGAAATTAAAGACGCCGACAAAGAAGGTGAACGACTTGGATTGACGAAAGATGAAGTTGCTTTTTATAATGCCTTAGAAGTAAACGACAGTGCAGTAATGATTTTGGGTGACGACCAACTCAAAGAAATTGCAAGAGAAATTACAGACAAAGTAAGAGCAAATGCGACTATTGACTGGACAATTAGAGAAAGTGCAAGAGCAAATTTGAAAAGAATAGTTGCGAGGACTCTTAGATTATATGGTTATCCACCTGATAAAAGCGAAAAAGCAATAGAGACCGTTTTAAAACAAGCAGAACTTATGGCCGACTTCTTTACAAAGGGCTAAGTCAGTTTCCCTTTGATTTGTGGCATTGACCAACTACCAAAATATTGATGGATAAAAAAGCTGGACTGGTCAAGGCCTGTAAGGATACAAGTTTATTGTTTAGAATCAAATATCAAAATAATTAAAACTAACTATGCTAAAGAAAGAAACTCTTCTCTTTTTTAAAGAAATAGAACAGAATAATAACAAGCCCTGGTTTGAAAAGAACAAATCAAAATATGAGGCTGCAAAGGAAGATTATTTAAAATTTATTGATGAGCTTTTGCCTGAAATCAGAAAGATAGAACCCATTTACGAAAAGGAATTAAAGAAATATGCAGGCCGTATATACCGGGATATCCGTTTTTCTAAGGATAAAAGTCCGTATAAGAATTTTATCAGTTCTTTAATTGAACGGGCGCCCGAGTATAAAAAGTGTCCGTTCTATATTCATATACAACCTGGTAATAATAGTTTTATCGGCGGGGGCGTATGGCAACCGGAGCCAGACCTGCTAAGCAAGATCAGGCAGGAAATTGATTATAATGGTTCTGATCTTAACAAGATCATTAAAAAGAAATCTTTCCTTGACCTGTTTGGTGAACTTAGGGGTGATACATTGGTTCGTCCGCCAAAAGGCTATACACCCGATAACCCGTATATTGAATTATTGAAATTGAAACAATACCTTGTGCACCGCAGCTTTGATGATGCTATGGTATGTTCTAAAGATTTTGTGAAAGAGCTGTGTATCTCTTACCGGGAGGCTTTGCCGTTTCTTCATTTTTTGGATGTAGTAAAAAGCGAGCTATAAACTTAAAGGCGGGCATAGTTAAGCTTTATGAAGACACAAACCCGGGGAGAAATATCAGTCAAATAGAATTTTAATTGTTCAATTTAACCTTAAAATTTATTAGGTTTGTATAGCCCCTATATACTATAAAGTAATCCGGCTTCAATCTTTTTTATTATTAACCTATTCTAAAACTTAATACTATGAATAATTTTTTCAGGACTATTATAGCGGGCTATGGCGCTAAAAAACTGGGTGGCGGTTGCTTCTCAACCATTTTAATTTTCATTATTATCTATTTTGCATTGGGGCAATGCAATAGGCAATCTGTAGGAAAGGTATTAAAGCCTAAAGGTTCTGTTACTTCTTCCATTACTTATGTCACACCTATAAAACGTAATTAGTAATTCTTTAAAAGGCGGGCATAGTTCAAGGTTTGTGGAGACACAAACCCCAGGAGAGAATATTCTGAATAGTCTCCTCACAAATTCCTTATTTCATATTTTCTCCTGACAAAGCTTAAGATCAATAAACAGGAGATGATAGCTATCAGCATATAAATATACAGGCCTGTATTATTCATACCTCCAAAATAATCCATAAACGGAACTTTGTTTACATTGGCATAAGTAAATACAAAGAACAGGATTTCAAATAATTTTTTACCTCCGCTTACAATACCCAGGCTTACCGCAAGTACTACAATAAAAACGGCGCCCAGGATAATG
>JBASZP010000139.1:0-3779 GCA_049660965.1 Daejeonella sp.
GCCTAAGTTTGTGATGTATCGCTCTGCTTTTTTTGCAGGAAGTTCGGGCAAACCAGCCTTAATTTGATTAATATAACTTTCTGTTAATACTAAGGGTGGCAGGTCTGGTTCGGGGAAATAGCGGTAATCATTGGCCATTTCCTTACTTCGCAAAGGGGATGTTATTCCGCTTGCAGCATCAAAGTTCAGGGTGTTTTGCTCAATATATTTGCCTTCTTCTACCAGGTGTACCTGCCGCGTAAATTCATGATCAATGGCCCGCTGTAAATTACGGATGGAATTGAGGTTTTTAACTTCGCATCGGTTACCGTACTCTTTTGTGCCTTTTAAACGGACAGAAATATTGGCATCGCAACGAATGCTTCCTTCTTCCATATTACCATCACAGATATCTAAATATTTAACGAGCTGGCGTATTGCTGTTAAATATAAGGCGGCTTCCTGCGAAGAGCGGATATCCGGTTCTGATACGATCTCAATTAAAGGTACTCCTGCCCTGTTCAGGTCAATTAAAGAATCAAACTCATCCTGGTCGTGCATGCTTTTACCGGCATCATCTTCCATGTGTATACGGTTGATTCGTATCCGGGATCTTTGCCGATCCGGGATTTTTATCTCTATATAACCATTCCGGCAGATAGGTTGGGAGTCCTGCGTGGTTTGATATCCTTTTGGAAGATCGGCATAAAAATAATTCTTACGGTCAAAGTGATTATGATTATTAATGGTACAATTAGTGGCTAAACCCATTTTAACAACATATTCTACCACTTTAGCGTTCAGTTTTGGCAAAGTACCCGGTAAACCCAGGCTGATGGCGCTTACATTTACATTAGGCTCTGCACCAAAGCTTGCAGAGTCTGATGAAAATATCTTACTTAAGGTACTTAGCTGGACATGTACTTCTAATCCTACTACAAGCTCATACTTTTCAAGAGTACCTTCTGAAATTAATGCCATTCTATGTTTAGAAAACCTGAATTAATGATTGAGCGCCAAATATAAGCATTAGAAAAATTACAGTTCAAAATAACAGAACGATTTGTATTTTTACGGCTTATTCTAAAAATAATGGCCAAACGTACACGGATTAAAGATTTATTAAACACAACAGAGTTCAACAGGCAGGTAACAGTTATGGGCTGGGTTAAAACCTTTCGCAACAATCAGTTCATTGCTATAAATGATGGCTCTTCCATTAATAATATCCAGGCCGTTGTAGATTTTGCTAATATGGACGATGCTTTGCTAAAACGTTTAACTACAGGCGCTTCGGTTGCTGTTACCGGTAATCTGATTGAGTCTTTAGGTAGAGGACAGCGTGTAGAGATTAAAGTAAGCAAGCTGGAAATTATAGGTGATAGTGATGCCGAGAAATTTCCTTTACAACCCAAAAAGCACAGCCTGGAGTTTTTGCGTGAGATTGCGCATTTACGTTTCCGTACCAATACCTTTAACGCGGTTTTTAAAGTACGGCATGCTTTAGCTTTCGCAGTACACCGGTTTTTTAATGATAAGGGTTTCGTTTATATGCACACGCCAATTATTACTGCTTCAGATGCGGAGGGCGCCGGTGAAATGTTCCGTGTTTCTACATTTGATCCGGATCATGTCCCGCGTAATGAAGACGGAACGGTAAATTATAAAGAAGACTTTTTTGGAAAGGCGACCAACCTGACTGTTTCGGGGCAGCTGGAAGGCGAACTTGCAGCCATGGCTTTTAGCGATATTTATACGTTTGGCCCCACATTCCGTGCAGAAAACTCAAATACAACCCGTCATCTTGCAGAATTCTGGATGATTGAGCCGGAGATGGCTTTTTATGATCTGAATGATAATATGGATCTGGCGGAAGAATTACTGAAATATTTAATCCGTTATGCTTTAGATCATTGTGGTGATGAGCTTGAATTCTTAAGATCCCGTTTGGATGAGGAAGAAAAACAGAAACCACAAAATGAACGCTCTGAATTTGATCTTCTTTCCAAACTGAATTTCTGTTTGGAAAACGATTTTGAACGGTTAACGTATACGGAAGCTATAAACATCCTGAAAAGTTCAAAGCCTAATCAGAAGAAACAATTTAAGTATTTAATAGAAGACTGGGGCGCTGATCTGCAATCTGAACATGAGCGTTATTTGGTAGAAAAGCATTTTAAAAAACCGGTGATCTTAACCAATTATCCGGCAGATATTAAGTCATTTTATATGCGCCAAAACCTGCCTGATGAACACGGAAGAAAAACAGTTGGCGCAATGGATATTCTGTTCCCTGGAATTGGTGAAATTATTGGAGGATCACAACGGGAAGAGCGTTTGCAAGTTCTTGAACAGCGTATGGCCGAAATGAATATCCCCGCAGAAGAAATGTCATGGTATTTAGATACCCGTCGTTTTGGAAGTGTACCACACTCCGGGTTTGGATTAGGTTTTGAACGTTTGGTTTTGTTTGTTACCGGAATGAGCAATATACGCGATGTTATCCCTTTCCCGAGAACACCAAAGAATGCTGAGTTTTAAATGAGCAAAGAACTACCAGTAAAATACCCGGATAAATGAGGGATGACTATGCACTCACATTGTTGAAAAAAATATATTTACTCTTCATTTCCGCATTATTTATACTGCCGGCAATCTCCTTAACAGTTAAAGGTCAGCTAATTCCAAAAGATTATTCTTTAATTATCCAGCCTGCCTTTGGTTCTGTAGTTATTAATGATCAGAATGGTTTTTTGCAGGGCAAACTCTATGGAATTGATATTTCTTACTTAAAGGATATCAGCAGAAGTGAAGATAACTGGATAAAGCGGATCCATGCGAAATCTTACGGAATTGGCTTTGTAATGCGTGATCTGAATCATTTTAATGGTTATGGTAATTCAGCTCCAAATTCATTCGGGCAGGCTTACGGATTAATATCGCAACTGGAAGTACAACTTTTAAAAATTGGCCGTGCAGAACTCAAGTTTAGCCCTGAACTTGGATTATCTTACTTAACAAAAACCTTTTTTACTAACAGTCCAAACAGGTTTATTGGTACACATATTAATATGACCTTAAAAGCTGACCTGACGGGCGAAATACCGATTACACAAAATATCAGCCTGCTTGCGGGGGCTGGTACCTTGCATTACTCAAACGGCGCATTCATTATTCCCAATGGCGGCTTAAACACTTTAAATGTTTTTGCAGGGATGAGATTTAATCATCTTTCTGAAATTCCACCCATTCCTAAAAAGCCGGAATATCTCCCCTATCAAAAAAATTCAATAGAATTGGGTTTTGGTATTGGACGCAGGGGTATTGCTGAAACACGCCAGGGAAAATACCGCAGCGGGTTTTATGCGGGGTATAATTACCGTTTAAATAATCTCATTACTTTAAAAGGGGGTTTTGATGCCATTTATAGTTATAAATATTTTGATCCTTTACAAACTGAGGGGAAATACAAATATTATGCGGCATCTTATGATCAACGACGTTTAGGGCTTAGTTTAGGTGCAGATATAAATATCTGGAAGCTGGCAATAAACGCCCAGGCCGGAGATTACCTGTATTTTAAACGTTTTTATGATCATATAAAATGGTACTGGCGTTTTGGCCCGACTTATTTTATTACCCCTCGTTTAGGTATACAGACAAAAGTTTATATGCACCTTTCACAGGCAGATTATATTAATTATGGGTTGGTTTACCAGTTTTAATACCTTCTTCTTATAAATCTATCTGTTTATTCTTAAAACATATCATTTTCCACAATGTTATGTAATCAATATTGT
>JBASZP010000140.1:0-6151 GCA_049660965.1 Daejeonella sp.
GGTTTAGTTCTGTTCCGTAAATAGTATTATTCGAGGTACAATGGAAATAGGCAGATTCTTCAGGTATTTTATAGTCTTTTGGAATAAAACTGTAATTTTTATCTTTTGAGGATGCTACTATATTAACATTACCAAATAGTTTGGCTTCCTTAATCGCTTTACTGGCCCAAACACCGGTATCGGCATAAGCGGCTGTCTGGCCTTCGCCAAGCAAGTTCATGGGTACCATAGAAAACTGCAGGCTTGCGCCACCCTGTAGCAAAACAATGGAATATCCTTCAGGTACATGGAGAAGTTCTTTAACCAATCGTACGGTTTCATCCACTACGGCTTCAAATTCGGGTGTACGGTGAGAAATCTCTAAGATGGATAAACCTGTACCGTTAAATTCAAGAACGGCGTGAGAGGCTTGTTTAAAAACTTCCTGAGGTAAAATGCAGGGGCCTGCACCAAAATTATGTATCATACTTTATTTTATTAAAAGACCAAAATTAGCAGAATATTTCCAACGGTTACCAAGTTTTTAAAACCTTATTTACTTGCTGGTAGATTTTAACTTTATATCAGTGTAAAACAGTTGTTAAAGAATAACTAAACCTACGTTTGCAATATTCCTACATTAAACGCTTTTTCAATTGGTGATTGATTAGCGGCTTCAATTCCCATAGAAATAACTTTACGGGTTTCAAGCGGATCAATAATACCATCTACCCAAAGTCGTGATGCAGCATAATAAGGCGTGGTTTGACTGTTATACCGGTCTGTAATTTCTTTCAGCAATTCTTCTTCTTTTTCTTTGATGATCACTTCCCCTTTTGCTTTTAGCGATGCTTGCTGGATTTGCAATAATACTTTAGCAGCTTGTGAACCGCCCATTACGGCAATTTTAGCGCTTGGCCAGGCATAAATTAAACGCGGATCATAAGCTTTACCACACATGGCGTAATTACCGGCGCCATAAGAATTACCGATAACAATAGTGAACTTTGGAACTACAGAATTAGAAACGGCATTAACCATTTTAGCGCCGTCTTTAATAATTCCGCCTTGCTCGGAACGGCTGCCCACCATAAAACCGGTCACATCCTGAAGAAAAACAAGCGGGATTTTTTTCTGGTTGCAGTTCATGATAAAACGGGTGGCTTTATCCGCAGAGTCGGAATAAATGACACCCCCAAACTGCATTTCGCCTTTTTTACTTTTTACTACTTTACGCTGGTTGGCAACAATACCAACAGCCCAGCCATCTATTCTGCCTAAACCACAAATAATACTTTGTCCGTACAGTTTTTTGTATTCTTCAAATTCAGAATTATCAACCAAACGATGGATGATATCCAGCATATCATAAGGTTTTTCGCGATTTTCGGGTAATAAACCATAAATTTCCTGTTCGTCATTTTTAGGCTTAAGGGGTTTTATGCGATCAAAGCCAGCATTTTTTGGAGCGCCGATCATGCTCATAATATTTCTTATAGAATCTAAACAGGCTTCATCATTAGGATGTTTGTAATCTGTAACCCCGGATATTTCGCAATGCGTAGTAGCGCCTCCTAAAGTTTCATTATCTACATCCTCTCCTATTGCCGATCGTACCAGATAGCTTCCTGCTAAAAACACCGAACCTGTTCCATCAACGATCATGGCTTCATCACTCATAATGGGCAAATAAGCCCCTCCTGCCACGCAAGAACCCATAATGGCCGAAATTTGTACAATTCCGCTGCTGCTCATTAAGGCATTATTTCTAAATATGCGTCCAAAATGTTCTTTATCGGGGAAAATTTCATCCTGCATGGGTAAGAATACACCGGCAGAATCTACGAGGTAAATAACTGGCAGACGGTTTTCCATAGCTATTTCCTGTGCCCTTAGGTTTTTCTTAGCGGTCATCGGGAACCATGCGCCTGCTTTAACAGTTGCATCATTGGCTACAATCATGCATTGCCTGCCTGATACATATCCTATACCTGTAATTACGCCGGCAGAGGGACATCCGCCAACTTCTTTATACATATCTTCGGCAGCAAAAGCACCAATTTCAAGCCATGGACTCTCTTTATCAATGAGGTAATTAACACGTTCACGGACTAATAATTTTCCTTTCTCTTTTTGTTTGGCAGCGGCTTTTTCTCCGCCTCCGGCATATACCTTTTTAAGCCGGGTTTTAACTTCATATAAAAGTTGTTTATTACTGTCTTCGTTTTTGTTGAATTCTAAATTCATGCAGGCAAGTTAATAGTTAATGTTAAGAGCAAAAAACATGTCTGCATTTTATTTATATTAATTGTATTTAACACACTTTTTAAACTAAGAAACCTAAGTCTGCAATACTTAAACAGAAATAAATATACCTTTGCTGAAATAACATTAAAAGCATACGCATGAAAAAACTTATGAAACTAATGGCTTTATCAGCCGGCATTTTGGTCTCCTCCTGTGCTGAAAAGAAGAACATGGTTACACAAAGTGAGGAAATTTCAGGGAGATATATCAATAAAACAGTACTGGATCAGGCAGGCAATCTATTAAAAGGCACAGTTCCTGAATATTGTTTTGAATTGGATTTTGTAAGTAATGATAGTGTAAGCGTTTTTTATGGATTTGAAGAAGCGAAACTTGCCTATAAAAAAGATGGTAATCACTATAAGTTGTTAAAAGCCTCAAGATATGGTGATATGGCTTTTACGACTAATAAGGATGGCTCAATCTCCTTAAAAGACAGTTTATGGACAAAAATTCCTGCCGCTTCAATATTTATGAAGGTTCCTGAAGTAAAAGGAAAAAAATGGGTTTTTGATTATTATCTGAATGATCAGGTAATTGCAGGAACTTATTTGTTGTATGATCAAAATAAAACTATCGGGAAAAAAGTGGTATTTATGGCAAACGGAAAAATAAGCGGCCTCTCAAATTATAAAAAATACTCTTTATGTTATAGCGGAGATTGTGTAGGAATTACTAAGCCTGTTTCAAATATAATAACTATGATAAGCCCTGATTTAAACCCTAAAGATTTTTCATTTACAATTGATAAAAATAAAAAGACATTAAAAATATTTAAGCTTGCAGAACCTGTAAAAAATATCAAAGGCGAGATTTCAATCAAAGAAATGATTTTCGATTTAAGGCAATAACAGGTAATCATCAAATAAATTTACTAACAATAAATTAAGAACAAAAACCCTGTTTCAGCTACCCTTTCATTTATTTATTAAGAAAAAACGATATGAAAATTAATGCTTTTAGTTTTGTTAATAAAATTTATTACTCTCTCTTTTTGGTTTAACTGCATAATTAAACTACTTTTAAAGCGAATATGAGAAGATAATCTCATTTAAAACCAGATGACCCTAACATTAATTAACCTTATTAAATGAAATGAAGAACAAAGCTCCCCCCTAATAAATCATTAGATTACGACAACAAAAATTATTAAATTCTTTTAAAAATATCATTATAAACAAAAACAATAAATTAAATAAATAAAATTATGGGTTTCGGAATTACTTTAATATTACTAAGCCTTTTGGCTGTACCTTCTTTATTATTAGCTAAAAGACCTGATGCTGCGGAAATGCTGGCTAAAATAGCACCATACCAGGGCTGGATAGGTTTGGTATTTTGCTTATATGGAGTTTGGGGACTTATTTATGCTGTATTAAATATGGGCTGGCTTACTGTAGCTCCAATCTGGTGGATAACATTAGTAGCAGGAAGTTTAGTAGAAGCTGTTTTAGGTTTCATGCTTGGATATGGAATGATCAACAAGCTACTTTTATCAAACAATGAAGCAGCTAAACAAAAAGGAGAAGCATTATTAGCTAAATTAGCTCCGATGCAGGGCAAATTAGGCATTGCTGGTATTTGTGTAGGTGTATGGATGATTGTAGCAAGCATTATGTTCATGTAATTTATTGATATTTTAGAAGTATAATGTCTTAATACTAGTTTTCACAACTTAATTAAGTTTTACTTTTAGATATCTAATAAAAGCAAAAGCTCCTTTTCAGGAGCTTTTTGCTTTTACGATTTTCCAATCTAAACACTTCAACTCTATCTCTAATAAATTTTTAGTTCTAATTTCCTGAAGAGTGCTTGAAGATTTTGTTTGCCTTGTTACAATTTTCCGCTTAAGTTTCAACTTAGTTCATCCTTACTAATATTTTATAATCCTTAGTTCTCTTGCCTGGCATAGTTTTAATAATTCGAACAAGCTATCAATTATAATCACTATCAAAGAATAAAACTTCCTCAACTGATGTTTGTAAAACAGTATATCAGGCTTTGGCTATCAGAAAACCTTGCCAAATTTAAACTCTACATATTGACAATAATTATAATAGTTTTGAAATTAAATTTGCTGATTTAATATCTGCACACAAAGAAAAGAGCTAACTAATTTTATTCGGACTAATTTTGACTTCGTGTATTTTTTATTCAAAAACTTGTGAAAAATTCTAAACATCTATTTCTATTTTAAAAATCAAAAATAAAGTATATTTCAGAGTAAAATTCAAGATATGAACAATTTAAATAAAATATATTAAACACTAAAAAACAATACTTTATATCAAATAACTAAAGTCATATTATAATTAAAAATAACATCAAACTTTTTTTTAACTAAACTATTTAGCAAACTATAAAAATGAGATTAAAATATTTCTATAAAGCATTGCATATCAACATTTATATACTACTTATTTGCTGTTTTAATTTATCAAGTGTAAAAGCACAGTTTTTTGATAGCGAACAGAACCCTCCTGGTGTAAAATGGCAACAAATAAATACGACTAATTTTCAGATCATCTACCCTACTGAGTTTGAAAATGAAGCCCAGCGAATGGCGAATACTTTACAAACCATAATCAGTAGAGTGAGTAAAACTTTGCATAAAGAACCCCGCAAAATTTCGATCATATTACAAAACCAGGGAGTAATATCTAATGGGTTTGTACAACTTGCCCCGCGTCGCTCCGAGTTTTTTACCACACCGCCACAGGAATTTGATTATCAGGATTGGCTGAACAGTTTAGCTGTACATGAATTAAGACATGTAGTACAATTTGATAAATTAACCGGTAATTTTAAAGCGCCATTTTTTGAAGAACTGGGCCTGGCAATATTTGGCATTACCTTACCCACCTGGTTTTATGAAGGTGATGCTGTAGGCATTGAAACTGCTTTAACAAATGCCGGTCGCGGAAGGTTGCCAGGCTGGGAACTTCCCTTTCGTACGAATGTTTTAAGCGGCCAGTCTTACAGCTATTCAAAAGATTATTTAGGTTCATTACGAAATGTAACACCAGGATATTACCAGTTAGGGTATTTTATGACCACTAAACTAAAAAGAGATTATGGCGAAAATATAATGGATAAGTTATTCACCAACATCTCAAAAAATTATATAAGACCTTATAATTTAAGCCGTAGTATTAAAAAATATACCGGTTTAAATACCCGTCAACTGCATGATTCAACTGTGGCAGAATTACGAAGACTCTGGCAAAAACAAGCCGCTGAAACGAAACCTGTGGACTACACCACTTTAAATAAGAGAAGAAACGCCATTCCAACAGATTATTTATTACCCATTGCCAGATCATCAACCGAAATATTAGCCCTGAAAGAGGGGAAAGCACAAACTCCGCAACTGGTTTCCATAAATTCTCAGGGAAATGAAAAACTAATTATCCGTATTGGTTATCAGGATAACCCTAATTTTAGTTATGCCAGCAATAAATTAATATGGGATGAACTTCGGTATGATGTCCGCTTCCAAAAAAGATCATTTAACGTGATAAACAGCTATGACCTGGTTTCTAAAACCTACCGGCAGCTCACCCATAAAAGCAGGTTATTCTCTCCTGCCCTTTCCCCGGATGGAAAAACAATAGCCGCAATAAAAGTAAGCTTAGCTAATAATATAAACCTGGTTGAATTGGATGCAGAAAGCGGAAAAGAGCTAAAAGTGTATGAAAACCCCGATAATATGCAGTTGCAAACCCCAGGCTACAATTCAAATGGCGATAAGATCATTTTTACAGCATCCGGCAAACAGGGCAGTACAATTTGTGAAATTAATAAGGCGGATGGGAGTTTTAAACAATTGATCCCCTTTCAGCAACAGCAGCTTTCTAAACCAGCT
>JBASZP010000141.1:0-2534 GCA_049660965.1 Daejeonella sp.
GGTATGGCGGCATCCAATTGTTTGCTATGGCTTATAGAAGTATCCATGCGGTTGATGGAAACACTCTGCCTGTCTTGCATAATTTTTCCGAAACGTTCAGATAATAGTTTAGATGTTTCACCCATTACCTGGCCGCTAATGATATTGCCGGTGATGTTTACAATTACATCGGCTTGTTCCCGGCCATAATCTTTTTTCAACTGACTAAAATCCTGCATGGCCAATGTGGTGGCAACTTTGTTACTTCTTGCAGTGGCAATCAGGCTGTCAATATTGTTGAAGTAGATAGTAGGAAATTCATCAAATACCAAACTGCATTTTTGCATCCCCTTTTTGTTTACCTGCCGCACTAACCGGGAAACATATAACGACAAAACCGCACCATATATCTGTTGCTTCTCCGGGTTGTTGCCTACACACACTATTTTCGGATGTTTAGGATTGTTGATGTCTAACGTAAAATCATTGCCACTTAAAACCCAATACAATTGCGGTGCAGCAAGCCTTGCCATACCAATTTTTGCAGAAGCTACCTGTCCTTCCAATTGCTCCATTGCATCATTTTGGTAAGCAGTGATGAAAGGATTTACCAGCACTTCAATTTCAGGTTGAGTATTCAGCACCGGAAACAGTTCATCATACTCTGATTGCATCAGTTCTATTACATGCGGCAGGGTGCAATATTTTCCATCAGCATATTTTCTTAAAAACCAAATAACAGCCGTAACAAAATTAATAGGTGATTCTACAAAGAAATCTCCCTGCTTGTTTATCCATTCCCTGTTCAGCCCTAACAAAATAGTTCTGGCAGATTCTGTTGCATCGGTAATATCATTCATGCTGTTTGGGTCAAGCGGATTGCAGCGGTGTGATACGGAAAGGTTATCAAAATTAATGACATAAAAAGATGGCTTTACTAAATAGTTGTGTTTGTTTTGCTGTAGCCAGTTGTAAACAATCCTGCTCAAATCATCATACTTAAAATCATATACAAACATGGCAAAGCCTTTTTCAATGTGCTGCTTAATTACATGCTGAATCACAAACCAACTCTTACCGGAACCGGGACTACCAATTACCAGTAGTCCACGAAAAGGATTGATGATATTTATCCAGCTTTTTCTTACCCTGTTTTTTAAATTATATCGTGCAGGAAGATTAATGGAATATTCGTTACTTATTAATCGTTCTTCCTGCGGAAAAGTTTCATTGAGAGAATTGAAAACATCATCACCTAAATTCAGTTTGATTAAACGACTAAGTAAATTGCCACCAGCGAGTATCAGTAAAAAACCAATACCTGTTGCGGTCATGTAAACAATGGCGACTGTTTGCACATCATACTGTAGTTTAAAAAATAGCTGGCTTGAAAAATAGAGCAGCAATCCAATGAGTAAATAAGCAGTGATGCTTCTCCAGTTTATCTTTTCATCTTTTTTGCCCTGTGCACCAAATAATGAAATAACCAGCAGCCCCAACGCCATACACTTTGATGTAAGTTGATTTTGAAATAAGCCTGTGTTGGAAATATTCTTCATCAACCTGTCTGTGATGGTGCTTGTAATTTCCCACTGCTCAAATGCTACATAGCAGAAGTAATAAAAATGCAACAGCAAAATAAAAATGCTGGCAAATCTTGTAAGGTCAACTATCTTCCGCAGCCCCTGTTCATTCTCTCCTGTGTGTGACATAACATCGTTTTACATTTTACAAATTTGGTTTCTTCTTTTTTCGTTTCTTTTTTAGCAGGCTGTTGGGTATGTTATCGTATTGCTCTTTGGTGGATAGCAAAACATCTAACAGGCTTTCAGTTTTAGTAGTGATAGGTATTGTCTTATCATGTAGCTTTTGTTGGGTCATTTCTTTTTGAATGGAACCACCGGAACTACCGCCTTTTGTTTCATCTTGTTTCTGCGATTTTTCATTGCCCGTTGCCAACATGCTTTGCAAGGCAGCAGCACTGTAGCCTTTTCCTAAATCACTGCCATTAAAAACAACTTTGTTTTGATTATCTACGAAAGTGATACCGTACAATCTGCCTTCAGCATTTTGGCGAAGCAGGGTGTAGATATTCTTCTGCTTTAAATGCTCCATCAATTCTTTGATTGTAGAAGGCGATTGTGAAAGGCAATCATCCAGTTTGACTTTTACAAATGGTTTGAGGGATTCTTTTGCTGTTTCATTATCTGCAAATTTCTTTTCCAGATTAGTGAGTATTGGTTTGCAACCAATGGAACTTGCTTTAATGGGGACACCAACCTTATTTCCACTGGCATCCAATATCCGGTAAACCAATCCACGGTTCTTGTAAATCCTGCCTTCTTCTTTACCTCTGTCTGCAACTACATTGAACTGTTTTAATGCAGCATTAAACTCAGGCAGGGAAGTAAACTTGTATTGACTGAATATTGCACTCACCACATTGGAAATACTTCTCTTGGTTTCTGATTTTCCATAAATGGCTTTCTCAATATCAACTGCTTTGATGCCAGGCTTCGTTAATTGTTGTTGCCTGTCTGCCTTAATTAACCCAT
>JBASZP010000142.1:0-1678 GCA_049660965.1 Daejeonella sp.
CCCTCTCTATGGCATTGGCAGAAAAATGTGATGCCGTACTTCGTTTAGACGGATTTTCAACGGGAGCCGACGAAGAAGTTCGTTTGTTTGAGTCTAAAAGCTTGCCCGTTTACTTCGAAATGGAGCAAATACCTTCGATGAATCAATATAAATAGGACATGAATGGCTTATTACGATTTAACAAAACCTGAACGTCAGGCTCTAT
Organism: Daejeonella sp.; assembly: GCA_049660965.1. Classification (GTDB taxonomy): domain Bacteria; phylum Bacteroidota; class Bacteroidia; order Sphingobacteriales; family Sphingobacteriaceae; genus Daejeonella. The sequence goes on from JBASZP010000142.1 coordinate 206, forward strand.
TTGCTGAAATGAAGAGCACTATCCTATCTGCTTTTCAAACAAATGATATATTGAATTTATTACACTACATGGATGATTCGGATACCTATATTCGAAAAAATGCCTATTTAATTTTGGTAATGTGGTCAAAAATAGTTGGTTTTTGGTGTTAAATTAGGATGAAATTTGATTTGTCAGAAGAAAGGGTAACAAGCTCTGCTGAGGAGCAACTTGTGAGCAATAATCTGATGCATATACTGAAAATGGGAGGCGGCTTTTTAAGTCCGCCTCTTTCATTTTTTGGTATGCCCTATTGCCAAGAAAACCTATTTACGTGTCTGGTTTTTAAAATAGATATACCATTTGATAAAGTTCTTTTTGCTTTCAAACCTTAGCCCTCGATGTAGCGTTAATTTTTCTTTAAGATGAGTAAAATAACCTTCCAACTGATTGGTAGTATATGGTATTGAAGCGTCGTTTAGATAGCAAAACATATTGGGAATGGCATTGATTAAATGGCTGCTAGCAAGGTGCAAATTTTTGTGCGTGTACCACCATCGGCCTGATTGTTCATTGAATGATTTTTCTTCTAAAAACGAACGATGCTTTTGATGCCAATTATGAAAATCGACCAACCAATACTGAGCCTGCTCAACTGTTTTTATCTGTGTGATACGCTTTGAAATAGACAATAATTGCTGCGCCTGTTCGAGTTTTGGATTGCCGCTTAAGTAGTTCTTAATCTGTCGTTTAATATGTACAAGGCATCGCTGAACCATTGCGTTGGGATATACTTTACTTACAGCTTTAAGTATTGCTTTGTGTCCATCGCAGGTTACGCTGTAAACAACTACACCAAGCTTCTTAAGATTTTCTAAATCTTCTTTTATCTCTTTAAATTTTTCATCGTTTGTTTCTCTAAAAAGCTGGACATATTGTATGTCATAATCGTAATATAAGACCAAGCAAAGTCCGTTTGAAAAATAAGTACCATCAATAAGCAGATGTACATTCCCTTTGCTTTTTATCAGATTTTCAGGTGGGCTTTTCAGATAAAATTGGAACAGCCTTTGAATGCTGCTTTGAGACATTCCACTATCTCTAACCAAATATTGATATACCTGGCGTTCCATAATCCATTTGCGAAACCATACAAATTGATTGTTATAACGCACAGCTTCATTAGTGTTACAAAAAGTATGAAAACAATCGCTACACCTATATCGTTGTTTGCACTTTTGGAATCCCCATTTTTGCACATTTTGACCCTCGCATATCGGGCATATTCTTAGCTTTTTTTCATAAAACAAAAGTGGTCAATTGAAACCACTTTCAATTGACCACTTCAAAAATCAATACTAGAAATACTTCTAGCTATATTTACCAACTATTTTTGACCACATTGTCTAGAAAATCAACCACACGTTTGATTATATTAGCCCAATAAAAGTGTTGAAAATAGCTGTCTGATATATTGCTTTTTTTATCTTTAAG
>JBASZP010000143.1:0-7388 GCA_049660965.1 Daejeonella sp.
CAACAGGACCCACCGGCCCGGTGGGGGCAACAGGCGCTCAGGGTATTCAGGGTCTAACTGGTGCAACAGGACCCACCGGTCCCGTGGGGGCAACAGGCGCTCAGGGCATTCAGGGTTTAACAGGTGCCACAGGAGCCGCCGGACCAGCGGGTGAAACCGGGCCACAGGGTATCCAAGGCTTAACAGGTGCAACAGGGCCAGCCGGGCCAGCGGGCGAAACAGGGTCACAGGGTATTCAGGGCTTAACGGGTGCAACGGGGCCAGTAGGTGCAACAGGCGCTCAGGGTATTCAGGGTTTACCTGGTGCAACAGGACCAGCGGGTAATACCGGGCCACAAGGTATTCAGGGCTTAACAGGTGCAACAGGGCCAGCCGGGCCAATGGGTGAAACCGGGCCACAGGGTATAGAAGGTTTACCCGGAGGAACCGGGCCACAAGGCCCGGAAGGTTTACCCGGACTAAAAGGGGCAACCGGCCCCCAGGGTTTGACAGGCCCGGCCGGGGCAGACGGCGCTGCAACTGCCTGGTCGAGAACCGGCAATGCAGGCACGGTGGACGGAACGAACTTTATCGGTACACTAGATAACAAACCACTTAATATCAGGATAAATAACCAAAATGCAGGAAGAATTGATACGGACAACACATATTACGGTTACCTGGCCGGTAATATGAATAGTACCGGACCTCACAATACAGCTATTGGCAAAAATTCGCTTTCCAGCAATACAACAGGGTTCAGTAATACAGCTGTAGGTTTTGAGGTACTCTTTAAAAATACTACAGGACATGATAATATAGGTATTGGTTATCTGGCGCTTTCCAGAAATACTACAGGATTTAATAATATAGCTATAGGGCGCTGGGCGCTTTCAAATAACATCCAGGGGCAGGATAATACGGGTATTGGTTATGATGCACTATCCAGCAATTCTTTTGGGGTTTCTAATACAGCTATGGGCCATAGCGCACTTCGCTCTAACACTTTTGGAGATTCTAATATAGCTATTGGCAAAAATGCCCTTGATTTGAATACTGAAGGAAGTGCTAATACAGCTGTTGGCAGTGGTGTACTTAATGTTAACAGTACTGGGGGAGGAAATACAGCTGTTGGTTTTTATGTTCTTGCTAGCAATATAATAGGACATAACAATACAGCAATAGGAGACCATGCACTCGGTACAAGTATTGATGGCATTGAAAATACGGCAGCAGGATATTATGCAAACATTACCAGTCCGTCATTAAAGAACACTACGGCTATTGGAAGCACGGCATTAGTTACCGCCAGTAATAAGATCAGGCTGGGTAATGCTGCTGTTACCATGATTGAGGGAGCGGCCGCTTTTACTGTTTCGGATAAGCGTTTTAAGAACAACATTAGCGAGAAAGGTTTAGCAGGCCTTAATTTAATTAAACGCCTGCGTGCGGTAACCTGGAATAATGACGGCAGAAAATTGACAGACTTCTGGACCTCAAACATGCCTGATAGTATCAAAAAAATGTATCAGGATCAGGACTTTAGCAAGGCTGATGCTATCCTTCAGTGGGGTTTTATAGCTCAGGAAGTAGAAAAAGCCGCACAGGAAGCCGGCTGCGATTTTAGCGGGCTACACAAACCTGATCCAAAGAACAATAATGATTATTATAGTTTATCCTACGCCCAGTTTGTAGTGCCTCTGGTAAAAGGCATGCAGGAGCAGCAGCAAATGATTGAAGAACAGCAACAAGTAAACGAGGATTTAAAAACAGCCATTAAAGAACAGCAGCAGCAAATAGACGAGCTTAAAAAATTAGTGATGGCCTCAAATAACATGGCTGCCGAAACTGCTAAAACAAGCAGTATAAAAAATGCGGGTCAAACTAAGGGTTCAGAAAGTTTAGTACCTGATGACATTAACATCTACCCCAACCCGGGTAAAGATGTATTTACAATTACTATTAATAACCGGGGCAGTGGCTCAATAGGGGTTTCTACTATAACAGGGAACATTGTTAAGCAATTAAAGTATGAAGCTAATATCCCTGAATATAAAATTGATCTCTCTGCTTATCCCCGCGGAATATACCTGGTAACCATCAGTTCAGGAGGAGAAGAAGTTACCACCCGGAAGATTATTCGTGAATAATAGTATTATCCTAACGTGTTGTGCGATTAAACCAATAGTATTAAAAGGACTGGGCAGACAGAACGGCGGGCCGGGAGTATGGCCTGTGGGGGGAAGCTTCGTTCTGTCTTGATTTTTTGGTTACTTTTTCATCAAGGAAAAAGTAACATGCCCCGCAGCATAGAGCGGATAGTAGTAAAACTACTGATTATAATTTTAACTAAGAGAAACCGTATAAAATGCAATATTACAACACGTTCTATTATAATCAATAATACTATTAAATCCGGCTAAGGAGGTTCCTCAGCCGGATTTTTTCATAGAACCTCATTTAGCTTCGCAAAAAGCTAATGTTCCGCTTCAAACCTTTAAACTTTGTTCTTTTAACAGCTGAGTTTTTGAAAACCTTTTGAAATACCTCCTCGGTAATTTCCTGCCAGTCGGTATTAGTCATTTGTAACAGGTCAGCTTGTGGCAAAAACGCGGGTTCACGATGAATAATGGAGAATTTATTCCATGGGCAAACATCCTGGCATATATCGCAGCCAAACATCCAATTATCAGTTTTCCCTTTAAATTCTGCGGGCAATTCCTCTTTTAACTCAATGGTAAGGTATGAAATACACCTGCTTCCGTCTAACATATAAGGTGCAACAATAGCTTCTGTAGGGCAGGCATCAATACACCTGGTGCAGGTTCCGCAATGATCTTTAGCCGGGGCTACATCATACTCCAGTTCCAGGTCAGTAATTAGTTCCGCCAGGAAAAAGAAAGACCCTGATTGTTTATTGATCAGGTTTGTATTTTTACCCAGCCAGCCAAAGCCTGCTTTTTTAGCCCAGGCCTTATCTAAAACAGGGGCCGAATCTACAAAAGCACGCCCGTTAACCTCACCGATCTCATCCCGGATTATTCTCATTAAACTGTTCAGCTTCTCTTTGATCACGGAATGATAATCTTCTCCAAAAGCATAACGGCTTATTTTTGGTGCATGGGGGTCAGTTTGCTTTTGATCGGTATAATAGTTTAAAGCCACAGAGATAACTGATCTTGCGCCATCAACCAATTTCCGGGGATCCAGCCGTTTATCAAAATTATTTTCCATATAGCCCATTTTACCATGAAAATTGTTTTTTAACCAACCCTCAAGCCGGGGGGCTTCTTCTTCCAGGAAACCTCTGCTTTTGAAATACCACAGAACATAAAGCCAAGTTTTTGAGCTTCTCTTTTAATAAGTTGGCTATAGGCAGATGAATTTTGTAACATAAATTACGGGTATTTATAATTTACTAAATGCACCTATTCTATTTTTGATAACTATTAAAACAGGCCTGGATTATTACCGCCGGATTTTACTCTCCCCAGATGTTTATAGGCAATTTCTGTACATTCCCTTCCGCGGGAAGTGCGCATAATATAACCTTCCTGGATTAAAAAAGGTTCATATACTTCTTCAATGGTCCCTTCTTCTTCGCCAACCGCGGTTGCAATAGTTTTTAAACCCACGGGGCCGCCTTTAAATTTATCAATAATGGTGGTTAAAATTTTATTATCCATTTCATCCAGGCCATGTTCATCAACATTTAAAGCGTTTAATGCATAGTTTGCAATTTCCGTATCAATACTTCCGGTACCTTTAATTTGTGCGAAATCGCGGGTGCGGCGTAATAAAGCATTGGCAATACGGGGTGTTCCGCGGCTGCGGCGGGCAATTTCAAAAGCGCCTTCATCAGATATTGGTGTTTTTAATATCTGTGCAGAACGCAGAACAATAGTGGTTAACAGCTTGGCATCATAATATTCTAAACGGCTGTTAATACCAAAACGGGCACGCAGGGGTGCGGTTAATAAGCCCGAACGTGTGGTTGCGCCAACTAAAGTAAAGGCATTAAGCGATATTTGCACGGAACGGGCATTAGGGCCGGTCTCCAGCATAATATCGATCTTAAAATCTTCCATCGCGGAGTACAAATACTCTTCAACTACGGGGCTTAAGCGATGAATTTCATCAATAAATAAAATATCGCCTTCTTCCAGATTGGTTAATAATCCGGCAAGATCCCCGGGTTTATCCAGAACCGGACCGGATGTAATGCGGATGTTGACACCCATTTCATTGGCGATAATATTTGAAAGGGTTGTTTTACCTAATCCGGGCGGACCATGTAAAAGTACATGGTCTAATGCTTCGCCGCGTTGTTTGGCGGCCTGAACAAAAATACGCAGGTTGGCTAATATTTTATGCTGACCTGTAAAATCTTCAAAGGCCTGCGGACGTAAGACCTTTTCTATCTCACGCTCAACTGGTGTAAGATTTTCCTGGTTAGCGTCTAAATTTTCATTAAGCATGCTGCTAAAGTACAAAATACTAAAGTATTCTTTCTTTTTGTATTTAAACTCTTCTTAATTTACTTATTGAGGTTTAGTGAGCCACCATTGATTACCAAATTTATCCTGGAAACCGGCGCTGCGTCCGTAATCTCTGTTATCAGGTTCCTGCAATGAGAGAGCTCCGTTTGCTAAGGCAATGTTATACGCTTCATCTATATTTTCCAGTTGTATAAACATTCCGCAGGGAAGGGGTTTATAGAGCTCTGTTGCTTCAGCGACCATGATTACTGCTTTGCCAATGCTGATCTCTGCATGCATTATTGAGCCGTCCTCCCGCGGAACGATCATCTCTTCTTTAGCATTAAAAACCTCTTTTGTAAAAATTAGAAAATCTTTTGCGCCTTTTAGAATTAAATACGGCATAATTGGAAGATAATAATCAGGTGTTTTCATTTTACAAGAGTTTTAAAGGATATTGAAATTGGTTAATTAATTTATTCTGAAAGCCTCTGCCAAACCTAATTCTTTGGCTGATCCTGTCTTTATTTGGGCAGATGCTTTTATGAATTTAAAATTTCCTGAAGTCCTAGCTTGTTAATATAAGGCCTGAAAATTTCGTTTTCCTGAATACTATTTTTGGCATCGGGGTCTCTTTTAAGCACTTTTTTTAAATCCTCCAGCATCTCTTTTTCCATTTTTAATTCAGCGTATGTCAATGCTCTTTGGTATCTGATAAGATTTATAAATTCAGATTTTGGGTCTTCCAATTCAATAGCCTTTGTAAAAAATTCTAAAGCTTCTTCGTATTTGTTTAAATGATCGAGTAATAATACTCCTATATTATAATAAGTATTGCTATAGAAGGGCTCTAAGTCAATGGCTTTTTTATATGCTTCCAGAGCCTCATTGTATTTTTCCTGTTTCTCAAAAACTGTTGCTTTATTGAAGTAAGCATCAGCAAATTTCGGGTCAATCTCTATATTTTTGTCAATCGCTTTAAGTGCATCTTCATATCTTTCCAGCTGGGTAAAACAAATACTTAAGTAAAAGAATAGTTGTGCTTCTTCAGGATCTGTTTTTTTGTATTCAATAAAAAAATCTACAGCTTCTTTAAATGCCCCGTCGTACATCATTTCCACCCCTGTATTAATTTTATCGTCCGAATAAACCTTTCTTCTGAAATAGGGGTTTTTCTGATAATCTGCAAAAGCAGGTTCATTGATTGCTTTAGCTTTTAAATTAGGATCCATACTAATCGCTTCTGCAAGGTATGTCAGCATTTTCGCAGTATTTTTGGAAGAAACAGCATTTAGCGCTTCTTTATATATTTTACGGGCTTCTAAAGTATTCATATTTTGTTCTAACATTTGGCCTTAAACCCAGCTTAACTGAGTGATATATGGTAATTGCATTAATAAGGGTTAAAGATTCAGGTAAAGTAGTAAATTTAAACCCACCTGCTAAGGTATAAAATGAATTTGATTACCAAATCCATATCTTTGCTTTTGGAAACCATTTGATCAGTTTTTCTTTTTCTTCAGGGAGTACTCCAAAACTTCTGTTTGATTCTTTATCAAGGCCTGCACTTACCTGAATTAAATTGCCAAGTAGTTGCATACTATCTGGAAAAGTTTTAATACGTGTTGAACTAATTTCCAATTTTTTCAGCTTTGTAAGTTTATCTAAATTTCCAGGTAAAGTTTGGGCTTGATTATTATTCCTTAAATCAAGTTCTTCCAAATTGGGAATTAAGCAAATATTTTCATGCACAGATAAAGCTGTATGCCCCTGTTGTTGCAACTTATAATTTTGTGTAATAATGAGTTGTTTTACACTTTTTAATTTTTTGAAGGAAGCAGAAAAATCCAATTGATTGGTAATTTTAAGAGCCCTAAGCTTAGGCAGATCTTTTATTTTTTCAACCGCATCTGCTAAATCTAATTCCTCACAATCAATTCCAAGGACTTCCAGGTTCTGTAAATTCTCAAAACTTTGAGGCAGTGATCTGATTTTTGTTCGCCCCAAATATAAGTGGGTTAAATTCTTCAGGTTACCCATACTTTCCGGTAATGAAGTTAATAAAGGGCATTCATTTAAGTGCAGGGTTTCTAAATCTGATAGGTTGCCAATATTTCCAGGAATTCTTTTAAGCTCAGCACAATCAGAGAAATTTAACTTTTTTAAATTAGGAATTCGGCCAACAACATCAGGAATTTGCTCTAGTTTGGGATTGTAATACATAGACAATTCCTCCAATTTTTCTAATTCAGCAAGTGAAGAGGGCAGGTCAAGAATATGATTATAATTCAATTGCAGCTTTTTTAAATCTTTCAATTTGCTGATCTCCTCCGGTATTTCAACAATAGGTGTCATGGACAGATCCAGTACCCGGAGTTCTGATAGTTGTATGATCTCTTTTGGAAATTCGGGCAAATCATTGCGGGAGAAAACTAACTTTCTTAAACCCTTACATTGAAATACTTCTTCCGGAATTCCCTTTAATTTCCAGCCGTCTTTATTGTAGATCCTGGTGGTAGTATTAAATTCTTCTTTCGCAGGGTTTGGATTAAATGTTGCCAGACTTGCATTAAGCCAGCTCTCATACCAGTCCAGAAAAGTAAATTGCCTATTTCCTTCAAAACAAGGTGAGAAATTTTCACCATACCACCAGACTGTTCCTGCCTGCTCGCCTTTTACAACCAGTACATTATACCAGCCACAGCCGTATTCAGCTAGAAAAATAACACCTGTTAAATCATCAGGAGTTTCCCAATATTCAACTTCATCGTCTTCTCCATTTTCTAAACACGTATTATAGTAATCTATAAACTCCTTGGTTTGCTGGTTTGAATACGGAAAATCAATGGTGAAAGGATATTTATTAGGTTCATTTTCTTCGGTAGCGTAATCCTCGGCTTCTTGTATTCCTGCATTAAGAGAATACAAGCC
>JBASZP010000144.1:0-5210 GCA_049660965.1 Daejeonella sp.
TTTCAGCACCACCTAAACGACCTGAACACATAATTTTTATACCTTCAGCTCCCATACGCATGGTTGATGCGATTGAAGTTTTCATGGCACGGCGGAAAGAAATACGTGCTTCTAATTGCTTGGCAATTCCTTCACCTACTAATTGTGCATCTAATTCCGGACGTTTAATCTCAAAAATATTGATCTGAACATCTTTTTTAGTGATCTTTTTTAACTCTTCTTTAATCTTATCTACTTCCTGACCGCCTTTTCCAATTACAATACCCGGGCGGGCAGTGTGAACGGTTATGGTGATACGCTTCAAGGTGCGCTCAATAACTACTTTAGATATTCCGCCTTTTGAAATACGTGCAGCCAGGTATTTTCTGATTTTTTCGTCCTCAACTAATTTCTCAGAGTAATCGTTTCCACCGAACCAATTAGAATCCCAACCTTTGATGATTCCTAATCTGTTACCTATTGGATGTGCTTTTTGTCCCATTTCTCTTTACTTAGTTTTTGGTTCAGTATTTTTACTATCAACTACTAGTGTCACGTGGTTAGAACGCTTACGAATTCTATGTCCACGGCCCTGAGGAGCTGGTCTTAATCTCTTTAGCTGACGGCCACCGGCAACCATAACTGTTTTCACAAACAATTCATTGTCTTCCGGACGCTGGCCTTCATTTTTATCTTCCCAATTTTTTATAGCTGATAATAAAAGTTTTTCAACTCGTATTGCTGCTTCTTTATTGGTATATTTTAAGATATATAATGCTTTTTCAACCCGTTCGCCACGGATCAAATCTACAACCAATCTCATTTTACGTGGTGAGGTTGGGCAATTCTGTAGTTTTGCAGTAGAAGCCCCGCCTTTCTGCTCAGCTTTTTGCTGCTCTTTTAATTGTCTGATCAATACAGACTTTTTAACTTTTTTTGCTGCTTCCATTGCTTATTTTTTCTTATCAGAGTGACCTCTAAATGTTCTGGTTGGAGAAAATTCGCCTAACTTATGGCCCACCATATTTTCAGTAATATAAACAGGAATAAATTTATTTCCGTTGTGCACTGCAAACGTGTGTCCCACAAAATCCGGAGAGATCATTGACCGGCGTGACCATGTTTTAATTACCGATTTCTTGTTTCCCTCATTCATAACAGATACTTTCTTCTCTACGTTATGATCTATATAAGGTCCTTTTTTTATTGAACGAGCCATTATTTCTTCCTTCTCTCAATGATGTAACGATCTGATGATTTCTTTTTGTCGCGGGTTTTGAAGCCTTTAGCTAATAACCCTTTTCTTGAGCGGGGATGACCACCAGATGATCTTCCTTCACCACCACCCATAGGATGATCGACTGGGTTCATGGCAACACCACGAACTCTAGGGCGACGGCCTAACCAGCGTTTTCTACCTGCTTTACCTAATACTTCATTAGCTTTTTCAGAGTTAGAAACTGCTCCGATAGTAGCCATACAAGTTGCCAAAATCATGCGTGTTTCGCCTGAAGGCATTTTAATGATCGCATATTTACCATCACGTGCCGAAAGCTGGGCATAAGTACCTGCACTGCGTGCAATAGTTGCCCCTTGTCCCGGATTTAATTCTATATTATGAATAATAGAACCTAGAGGAATATTTTTTAAAGGTAATGAATTACCAATCTCCGGAGCTGAAGCTTCGCCAGAAACAATTTTCTGACCAACTTTTAAGCCTTCCGGGGCAATAATGTAACGTTTTTCACCATCAGCATAATTTACCAATGCAATACGTGCGCTACGATTTGGATCATACTCAATAGTGGCAACAGTTGCGGGAATATCATTTTTATCGCGTTTAAAATCAATCAATCGGTATGACTTTTTATGTCCCCCACCGAGATAACGCATAGTCATTTTACCGGAATTATTTCTACCACCAGATTTCTTGATAGAAACAACCAACGACTTTTCAGGAACGTTAGTTGTCACATCCGAATAATCTCCTCCTACTCTGAAACGAGTACCAGGGGTAACCGGTTTAAATCTTCTTACTGCCATGTCTTAAATTAAATATTGCTGTAAAAGTCAATAGTTTCACCATCTTTAAGCGTTACTATGGCTTTTTTGTATTTAGGAGCATTTCCTGATACAACACCTGCTTTAGTATTACGCGATTTTGTTTTTCCAAACACTACCATAGTATTGATAGCCTGGATATTTACACCATACATTTTTTCGATCGATTGTTTAATCTCTAATTTGTTGGCTCTGTGATCAACCTTGAAAGAGAATCGGTTTAACTTTTCAGTTAATGTTGATGCCTTCTCGGTCAAAATTGGTTTTTTTAAAATTTCCATCTTACTTAGCGAAAGCTTCCTCCAATGTTTTAACAGTTTGTGTAGTTAACAATAATGTACCTGCGTTTAATACATCATAAGTATTTAACTCTGCCGCAGTAACCACTTTTGCTTTCTTTATATTTCTGCTTGATAAATAAACATTATTATTTGCAGCAGGTAATACTAAGAGCGTTTTAGCATCAGTAAGCTTTAAATCTGCTACTAATTTGATATAGTTTTTAGTTTTGATTGAGTCGAAACTAAAATCTTCTAATACTACAATGTTATTTTCTTGTGCTTTATAAGTCAATGCTGATTTACGGGCTAATGATTTTAGCTTTTTATTCAGCTTAAAGCTATAATCACGTGGTTGCGGACCGAATACACGACCACCACCATTAAATAATGGAGATTTAATCGATCCGGCACGGGCACCACCTGTACCTTTTTGCTTATATAATTTGCGGGTTGAACCTGCAATTTCGTTACGTTGCTTGGCCTTATGTGTTCCCTGACGTTGATTAGCCAGGTATTGCTTTACATCCAAATAAATTGCATGATCGTTTGGCTGAACTGCAAAAATTCCATCAGGAAGTTGCACCTTGGCACCTGTTTCTTTGCCTGATATATTTATTACGTTAACTTCCATCTCTTATTTATCAACTATTACGTAAGAACCTTTAGCTCCCGGAATTGAACCGCTAACTAATAATAAGTTTTGCTCAGGATAAACTTTCAAGATTTCTAAATTTTGAATTTTTACACGATCACCACCCATACGACCCGCCATTCGCATTCCTTTGAATACACGTGAAGGCCATGAAGATGCACCCAAAGAACCCGGAGCTCTTAAGCGATTATGCTGACCGTGAGTTTGACCACCCACACCACCAAATCCGTGGCGTTTAACAACACCCTGAAAACCTTTACCTTTTGAAGTGCCAACTACATCAACAAAATCACCTTCCGAAAAGATATCTACAGAAACTGTATCACCTAAAGCTTTTTCATCTTCAAACGTTTTAAACTCAACCAGCTTACGCTTTGGAGTTGTGTTTGCTTTTGCAAAATGTCCTTTTAATGATCCGGTTGTGTTTTTTTCTTTCTTATCATCGAAAGCTAACTGAACTGCTGAGTACCCGTCCTGGTCAACGGTTCGTAGCTGAGTAACTACGCATGGGCCGGCTTCGATAACTGTACAAGGGATATTTTTCCCTTCAGCATCAAAAATGCTGGTCATTCCTACTTTTTTTCCAATAATTCCTGACATTTTCTTTAATCAATTTGTGTCCATCGAGGCAGTAGGGCTTCGTTCAAGACATAGTAAACCCGTTTAAAGGGACGGCAAAGATAGGAAACTGTTATTAATAATCAAACTCTTGTCAAGTTATTTTATAAAAGAAAAAATAAAAGTTGTTTTCGGGCTTTAATAAAAAGGATTTGAAAGAGTTATAATATCATAAGCACCATTTTACCATAAATTAAATAAGCAGATCTTAGAAGTATTTTAAGTTTTTCTGCATTCTTGTTGAATTATTAGCTAATAAATATCAGAAAATGGTTGGTATATTTAATGTAAGATGATAAAAGAGCCTTTGCAAAGACCATTATCAAAAAGCTATTTGCTCTAATTTATTCGTAAAACCTTTATAAAAGTTTTACGAGTTTTCTGATAATGATATCCCTTAAATTTAATATTTTGAAACCCCTAATCTCTATAAACTTTAGCTTTAGAACTGTGATTAAAAATATTTTACAAGAATTTTACAAATAAAACACAAAAGCATGTTGCAACATCTAATTGCCTTTTAAAGAGTTCTGAGAAGGTTTATTAATAAGAAATTAGTGTATAATTTCTTACTATCCTTTACTTACAGGTTATTATCTTGTTTCGCTCAATTTTATCTTCTTATTATTTCGTATAATTGATTGTTATTTCACTATAGTCTTCTATAAAATACTTGAAAAAACTCTAAAATAGTATAATTCTTAATATCTTAAAAAAACAGCCATGAGCTCCATCATAAAAAAGGTATTTAACATAACTAAAGTTAGTAATATAGTTATTTTTTTATGCTTTTTAGGCGTTTTGGGAATTGAAAAAGCACAAGCAGTTTCTGGGAGTGACATTTCAATATATAAAGTACCGGCAACGAAGAAAAAATTAATTAATAACGCTCCTACCTATCCTTTTAGCACTACATTTTATGTAAATGATCCGCCAATATTCTACACTTCTACAACCCAACCAGCAACTGAAGGTGAACCATTAGTAGCCGTATTATTTGCCGCAGACCCTGAAGGGGGAAGTGTTGAATATGAAATAGTAGGAGGCGTTGATGCCTCAAAATTCCAAATTACAGGAACAAATAATAACAGGCTTGAATTTGTGAGTCCGCCAGATTATGAAAGTTTTGCAGACTCTGATAATAATAATAAATACCTTGTCAGGATACGTGCAAGCGATCTGGAAGGCAATTTTTCGGAGATAAATATTGAAGTTCAACTAATAAACTTAGCTCCTTCTATTCCAACAGATGCCAATGGAGCCGCAAACACCATAGCTGAAAATTCATCTACTAATACATTGGTAGGTATTACTGCTTCTTCCGCAGACCCTGCTGGCGGAGCAGCCGCTACCTATACACTAACTAATAATGCCGGAGGCAGGTTTCAAATTAATTCGAACACCGGAGTTGTTTCTGTATTAAATGGAGCGTTAATTAATTATGAAAATGCTACCTCACATATAATTACAGTAAGAGCATCAGATCCCAGTAATGCATCTTCTACGCAAAGTTTTACCGTAACAGTAACAGATGTGAACGAAACTCCGCTAATTACTTCTAATAGCGGAGGACTGGAGGCATATCTGAGTATTCCGGAAAACACTACTACAGTTACTAC
>JBASZP010000145.1:0-6042 GCA_049660965.1 Daejeonella sp.
CTCATCCCTCCCTCTTTATACCAGTTGGCAAAAGTCAATTGTTAAAAAAGTCCAGCCTTGCTGGTTAATTACTTTCTGATTTAAGTCCCCTATCCACTCTGATAAGGCTTTTATATCGAGATCAAAAACATAGATAATTTGTGTTAATATACTATTAATGAACCTCCTCTTCCTTAAATAGTTTTGCCGTAAAATATTCACGGTTCATGCGGGCAATATTAGTTAAGGATATTTCCTTAGGGCATTCTGCTTCACAGGCGCCGGTATTGGTACAATTTCCAAAACCTTCGGCATCCATTTGTGCAACCATAGCCTGAACCCTGCGGTTACGCTCCGGCTGACCCTGAGGTAATAAAGCCAGCTGTGATACTTTCGCAGATACGAACAACATAGCCGAAGCATTTTTACAGGCGGCTACACAAGCTCCGCATGCAATACATGTTGCAGAATTGAAAGCTTCATCAGCAATAACTTTAGGTATAGGTATATTATTCGCATCCGGCACACCGCCCGTATTGATAGAAACATAGCCTCCAGCCTGCTGAATACGGTCAAAAGCAGAACGGTCTGTTGCCAGGTCTTTTATAACGGGAAATGATGCGGCTCGCCAGGGTTCAATCACAATAGTTTCACCATCATGAAAACTGCGCATGTGTAACTGGCAGGTTGCAATACCATGTTTAGGGCCATGGGGCCGGCCATTAATATGTAATGAACATGATCCGCAAATCCCTTCACGGCAATCATGATCAAAATGAATAGGATCATCCCCTTTCTTCAACAAACGTTCATTCACCACGTCAAGCATTTCCAAAAAAGACATATCAGGAGAGATATTCTCTGCTTTATAGTCTACAAACTTGCCTTTAGTATCCGCGTTTTTCTGACGCCAAACTTTTAGCGTTAAATTCATATTTCCACTCATGTATTTAGTGTTGAGTACGAGGTATTGAATATTGAGATTCAATTATAAATCGCATTGTACAATTCCCCAATTTATTGACTATTTTCAAAAATCTATTTCAAAATGTAAAATCAGTTAATTTTTGCAAAGGCTTCACAGCATGCTTTCCCTTCTCATTTTTCAACCATTTACATTTTTTATCATCCATTTTACGGTATTCATATCGGCCTGTTATAAAATTTTCATCTTTATATTCTGTAGCCAGAAAGTCATCTAACTTTTCACACATTTCAACATTCCAGAAAGAGTGGCTGGTTTGACCAATTAAATAAAAATTATTATTTTGATATCGGAAGCGATGGGTATAGGCCCAACGCCAGCTACTGCCCCCGTAATGCATAATAATTAATGAATTATTTTCAATGGAAATGCCTTCAAAAGGATCGCCAAATACGCCGCCACATTTTTTACATAAAACGGCATTATCTGTTTCAGCTACTTTTCGCCAGATATTTCCCTCTTTAAATAAGATAATTAACTTACGGTCAATTTCATCAAAATTGTCTTTATCATTCTCCTTTTTATCATAAAGCACCAGTACCTTATCTTGTTGCCTGTCTTTATTAAGATCAACATTATATGTGGTTAACGTATCAAATCCTTTGGGAATAAAGGCTTTCCAATCAGATTGTACATCTTTAGATTGGGCAAAACTTTTGTTTATAAAAATTGACGATAAAACAGCTAAAAATAATATGCAGGACTTAATATATGATTTCATCTTAATCTTATTTTTAGTATTCCATATGGAAATAAACAATATGTATCTCAATACTCATATCTCAATACCCAAATCTATTTATAACTCCTCTGTGTCAGTTTAACATTTTCAAAAACCAGTTCTTCTTTATGTAATTCCTCTGGCTGGTTATCACCTTTATACTCCCAGGCAGCTACATAGGCGTAATGTTCATCATCACGCAATGCTTCGCCTTCCGGTGTCTGGCTTTCCAAACGGAAATGGCCGCCACATGA
The DNA here is from genome assembly GCA_049660965.1 of Daejeonella sp. Lineage (GTDB taxonomy): Bacteria > Bacteroidota > Bacteroidia > Sphingobacteriales > Sphingobacteriaceae > Daejeonella. Next base: position 1,940 of record JBASZP010000145.1, read on the forward strand.
TTCTTTACGGTTTAAGGCATCATCAACCATTAACTCGCCCAGTTCAAGAAAATCGGCTACACGGTGTGCTTTTTCTAAATTCTGGTTAAATTCTTCGTTCACTCCTGCTACAAGCGCATTTTTCCAGAAATCATCGCGTAGAGCCTGTATCATTTCTTTCGCTTTGATCAATCCTTCTTCCTGACGGGCCATCCCGCAATACTCCCACATAATCTGTCCCAGTTCACGATGGTATTCATCTACTGTTTTGGTTCCCTTAAGAGATACAAGCCGTTGGATATAATTGGTCACCTGGTTTTTAGCTTCGGCAAATGCCGGATGATTTTCATCAACAGGTTTTGGCCCTATGGTAGCCAGGTAATCCCCAATAGTGTAGGGAATAACGAAATACCCATCCGCTAATCCCTGCATTAATGCCGAAGCGCCCAAACGGTTTGCGCCATGATCTGAGAAATTAGCTTCGCCTAAACAATACAATCCTAGTACAGTAGTTTGCAGGTTATAATCTACCCATAAACCGCCCATGGTATAATGTACCGCGGGATAGATACGCATAGGTTGTTTATATGGATTTTCATCTGTGATCTGGTAATACATATCAAACAGATTACCATATTTAGCACGTACGGTATCTTCACCAAGGCGTTTAATAGCATCAGCAAAATCAAGATAAACTGCTATTCCTGATGATCCTACGCCACGGCCTTCATCAACCATTTCTTTCGCATTACGCGATGCCACATCACGGGGAACCAGGTTTCCGAATGATGGATATTTTCTTTCGAGGAAATAATCCCGGTCTTCTTCTTTAAGATCGGAAACCTTTATATCTCCGGCACGAAGTTTTTGAGCTAATTCTACTGTTTTAGGGGCCCATACACGTCCGTCATTACGTAATGATTCAGACATTAAGGTCAGTTTTGACTGATGATCGCCGCTAACGGGGATACAGGTGGGATGAATTTGTGTAAAACAGGGGTTACCAAAATAAGCTCCCTTTTTATGAGCTTTCCAGGCTGCGGTAACATTGCAACCCATTGCATTGGTAGAAAGATAGAATACGTTGCCGTAACCACCTGTACATAATAAAACTGCATGGCCGGAATATGTTTCAATAGCGCCGTCGACTAAATTACGGGTTACAATACCTTTAGCTTCCCCGTTAATAGTTACCACATCCATCATTTCATGGCGGGTGTACATTTCTACTTTCCCTTCATGTATCTGGCGGTTTAAGGCTGAGTAAGCGCCTAAAAGTAATTGTTGCCCTGTTTGGCCGCGGGCATAAAAAGTCCTGGAAACCTGTGAACCTCCAAAAGAGCGGTTATCCAGTAAGCCTCCGTATTCCCGTGCAAATGGAACACCCTGCGCCACGCACTGATCAATAATATTATTTGAAACTTCGGCCAGGCGATATACATTTCCTTCGCGGGAACGGTAATCTCCGCCTTTGATGGTATCATAAAACAGGCGGTAAACACTATCACCATCATTACGATAGTTTTTTGCGGCATTAATACCTCCCTGTGCCGCTATGGAATGCGCCCTGCGTGAACTATCCTGGAAACAGAATGCTTTAACATTATAGCCCAGTTCTGCCAGAGATGCTGCAGCCGAGGTGCCGGCCAAACCGGTACCGACTACAATAATGGTATATTTTCTCTTATTGGCCGGGTTTACCAGTTTTAGACTGAACTTATGTTTTTCCCATTTTTCGGCTAAGGGGCCTTCCGGGATTTTAGCGTCTAATTTCATTTCAGAAATTTATTTTGTAGTCCTGATTGCTCAGGACAAGGTGATCATCTTATTTAAAAAAGAAAATATATAAGGGCATTGCTGCAAATCCTAATGGTATTAATACACCAAAAACCCATACGCCAATAAAACGAATGAGGGGAACATACTTTTTGTGATCCCAGCCCAGGGTTTGAAAAGCGCTTCTAAAACCATGTATTAAATGGAAAGACAATGCAGCCATTGAAATTACATATAAAGCTACGTACCACCATTGTTTGAACGATTCTTTTACAATTTTATAAAGGTCTTTAGCGATCAGGACATGTGTACCGTTTTGTGCATCGGCATAATCAGCATGCGCAATTTCCTGTCTGTTGAACGGAATAGGAGTTACTTTAATATCCTGAGGATCTGTCAGGCTGACTTCATATTTAGCATAAGGCAGATCACCCCAATGATAGCGGGCCCAGAAATTACTCATGTGTACCACAATAAATATTAATAAGACAGTTCCTAAAATACCCATATTACGTGATGTCCAGGGACTGTTTGCCTGGCCCTTATAAACTGCATACCCTACAGGACGTGCTTTACGGTTACTAATGGTTAAAATTAAAGCATATACGGCATGGACTATAATTGAAGTGTAAAGCAGGTAAGAAACGATCTTGATAGGCGGGAAATGCGTCATAAAGTATGAATAAGCATTAAAGGCCTGTCCTTCATCGTCTTTAAATAACTGGATATTGCCAATTAAATGTACAATGAGGAAGATACACAGGAATAATCCTGTTAAGCTCATGATTAATTTCCTGCCTAGTGATGATGAGAAAGTTTGTGCGAAATTGCTCATTAACTTAGAATTGTTTAGTGTTATGGCAGCAAAAGTATCTATTATATCATTAAAAAAACAGAGACTTGAAAGATTAAAATCAGATTTTATTTATTTAGAAGGATTCTATGTTTATGATCTGATAGAATTGAAAAATCAGAGTTCTTGTTTAAGTGTCTTACTTAATTTCCTTTTAGCATATTTAAGAACATTAGCTTAATTTTTCATTCGCAGGTAAGTGTTAATTCTTTCTTTAGGGGCACTTATATAATACTTTCTATATCAATTGCCTCTTTCATACTACAAGTAGTTCTCATTCTTTTTTCTCTAATCCAATTCCAATGATACAATCTAATATCTTATCCGGAACTTCAGCAGGACCAGTTTCAATTTTAGCTGAATTGTAGTAAAGACTCTTTTTGGGCATGAAAGCTACCTTTTCAACAGAAACTCTTTTGACAACAAAAGAATAAGGTTCAAATAAGGTATTCATATCTTTAGCCAGGGTTGATTGAAGTAAAAAATCAGATACTTTTTGATGAATAGGCAGCATTTTATACATCGGAACTTTTACACCTTTTCCGAATTTTTTATTATACTCATTGGTTACTTTTATGGCTAAATCTCCGTTTGAAGCTAAACGACCTATTCCTACAGACAATGTTTTCAAGTCGGCGAAGTTATAATCATCTTTTGCTTTGGGAAGTATTACTTTTAGTTCCTCCATTTTATTTCGATAATTTTTCTTTGTCCTGCCCAGATAATGGTTGAAATCTACATAAATTCTTCCACCTTCTTTTAACTCTGACAAAACAATCATCAAATCAGATGTATCAATCCCAATGCATATCTGGTAGCCCGTTGACCGCTTCATGTATGCAGATCCGGCAACCTGGCCTGTCAGGTCTTTACTAATCACTATGGTATCTACATTTATAGTAACCTGTTTCCTGTTTTCAGATGCTTTGTTTTGTTTGCTAAAACAAGTTAGCATCAAAACACCCATTAAAAGTGTTGTATATTTTATAGTTGTCATATCTGTTATTTTATTATTACCTAATCCTTATTTTTCATTCCATAGCAAACACCTGGTCAATTGGCAAGTTTAACCTATTCTTTCCTACGAGTCTTTTTAATTGTATATTAATATCATCTAATGCCTCTTCAGCTTTTTGTTTTAAATTTTCAAATTCCATTTTAAATTTATTCATATTTAAAAGGAATACCAAATTGCTTTTTGCACTAACATCAATATTGTTTGATAATGGAGAATAAATAAGCCTGATCTTATCCTTTTCTACCACACCATAAAAGGTAATAATTTGTAAAAGGTCAGATTTCCCGTTTTCGAGAATTTCCTCAACAGCTTTAAAATGTGATCTAGTATCATAGCATCTTCCCGAGTCGGTAGACAAGAATGCTTTTAGCTCATTGTTTTCAAAAACCCCAATAGCCTGTTCTAACTGACAACATTTAAACAGGTCATTTTCTATTAAGTCCGTACAATAGTTTAAATAAGGTGTTAGTTCTTCAG